>CAZYBA010000314.1:0-4414 GCA_964646105.1 uncultured Armatimonadia bacterium | reverse complement strand
GCGATTCATTGTCCGGGGCACGTGACGTCCCGCTGGCAACGACATCGCGTCCGTCTTCGACGGAGCCTGTCTTGTTGAGCAAGGTTGGCCAATTCCGTCAAACCGGCCGAAGGCCATGGGACGGGCGATTCATTGTCCGGGGCACGTGACGTCCCGCTGGCAACGACATCGCGTCCGTCTTCGACGGAGCCTGTCTTGTTGAGCAAGGTTGGCCAATTCCGTCAAACCGGCCGAAGGCCATGGGACGGGCGATTCATTGTCCGGGGCACGTGACGTCCCGCTGGCAACGACATCGCGTCCGTCTTCGACGGAGCCTGTCTTGTTGAGCAAGGTTGGCCAATTCCGTCAAACCGGCCGAAGGCCATGGGACGGGCGATTCATTGTCCGGGGCACGTGACGTCCCGCTGGCAACGACATCGCGTCCGTCCCCCGGCAACGCCTCAGTAAACCGGAATCAGGATATCCAGGACATTGTTGCCGTCGGGGCAGAATGTCGCGGGGTAACGTTCCACCATCGGACCCTCGCGCAGCGCGGTGCCGGACCGGGGCACCCACTGCCCGTAGATCAGGTCGATCGCCTCGTGGATCTGCGGCAACGGCACGGCGAACACCGCCCACCGCCCGCCCGGGACGTCCCAAACCGCGTAGCCGTCGCCGGCCTCCATCCCCGGACCCTGCGCAATCCCGACCAGATAATCGAAATTGCCGTCCTGGTCCATGTGGGTCGCAAGACCGTAGCTGGCTCCGCCCGGAGACGCCTCCAAATACGGTCCGAGGCGGCGACCGAAATCGCCCCACAACAACGGGATCTCCTTGTTGTCCTTGCCATGCCACGCGTATCCGAAGACCCGCATTGGCTCGCGTTTCTCAAAAGTCGGTTGCAATTCCATAGATTCACCCTACCACCGGCCACACCCCCGCCGTCCCGTGACGGAAGACGGATTGGACCGGGCTCCCTTGAAGTAATATTAGAACAAACGATTGAAATGCCGTGCCCGAGGGGACGGAGTCAGGAGAGCAACGGCGCCAGGAACCGCCCGGTGTGCGACTCGTCGCACGCGGCAACTGTCTCCGGAGTCCCTGCAACCAGCACCTTCCCCCCGCGCCGTCCGCCCTCCGGACCCAGGTCCACCACCCAGTCCGCACACTTGATGACATCCAAGTGGTGCTCGATCACAATCACCGTGTTGCCGGAATCCACCAGCCGGTTCAGGCACTCCAGCAACCGTTCGATGTCCGCCAAATGCAATCCCGTGGTCGGTTCGTCGAGAATGTAGACGATGTTGCTGCCGCGGCGCATCTTCGCCAACTCGGACGCCAACTTCACCCGCTGGGCCTCGCCCCCCGAAAGCAAGGTCGCCGGATGCCCGATGGTCAGGTAGCCCAACCCCAATTCGTTGAGCATCCGCAATCGGCCGACAATGCGTTTCTCGGTCACGAACGCCTGGCAACCTTCCTCGATCGACATCGCCAACACGTCCGCGATACTGTGCCCGTTCCAGGTGATTTCCAAGGTCTGCGCGTTGTAACGCGCTCCCTTGCACGCCGGGCAGATCGTCTGCACATCCGGCATGAAGTTGAGCTGGGTCGTGATCGTCCCCTCGCCGGCACAGTCCTCGCAACGTCCCCCCTTGACATTGAAACTGAACCGGGAAGCGTCGTAGCCGCGGGCGAGCGCTTCGGGCGTGGACGCGAACAGTTTGCGGATATCGTCGTAGAAACCCACATACGTCGCGGGGTTGGAACGTGACGTTCGACCGATCGGGGCCTGGTCGATCGAGACCACTCCGCCCGTGTGCTCCATGCCGTCCAGCCGGTCGTGCTCCGCGGGCAATGTGCGCGAATCGTGGTGTCGGGCCCACAACGCCTTGAGCAGGATGTCATCGACCAGCGTCGATTTTCCCGAGCCGCTCGCCCCGGTCACCGCGGTGAGAACTCCGAGCGGAAACTCGACATCGATGCCACGCAGGTTGTTCGCGGACGCTCCCCGGACCACCAGGCTCTTGTCGCCGACCTCTCGCCGTTGGGCCGGCCGCGGAATCTGCCGACGTCCCGACAGGAACGCCCCGGTGATCGAGTCCGGATGGGCGCACAAATCGTCGAAAGTCCCCTGCGCCACCACTCGGCCGCCGTGGATGCCCGGCCCAGGCCCGATTTCGATCATGTGGTCGGCGGCGCGCAGCGTGTCGGTGTCGTGCTCGACCACAATCACCGTGTTTCCGATATCGCGCAGCCGGCGCATGGTCGCGATCAGGCGCTCGTTGTCCTTGGGATGCAGCCCGATCGACGGTTCGTCGAGCACGTACAACATCCCCATCAGTTCGCTGGCGATCTGCGTCGACAGCCGGATCCGCTGCGACTCGCCTCCCGAAAGGGTTCCCGACTTGCGGTCGAGCGACAGGTAGTCGAGCCCGATCTCGATCAAGAGGTCGAGACGCCCGAGCAGTTCCTTGACAATCGACTCGGCGGCGCCGGGACTGCGGCTCGGCGCCGGGAGGCTGGCGAGGAGCGGGCGCAGTTCGCCAAGCGGCAGATGCGACAAACCTTGGATGGTGAGCGTCTCCGCGCCCGGCAGGTGGGTGCGCAACCGACTCGGGCGCAGGCGCGCGCCGGAGCAGGCCGGGCATACCTTCTCGACCATCACCTTCTTCAGCCATTCCTCGGTGCCCGCGGACGCGTCGGCCTTGCCCTTGTACCAGCGGTACCAGCCCTCGATCTGGGGGACGATTCCCTTCCACACAAACGGCTTCCCGATCGAGCGGTCGTCCTTGCCGCCCGGGGGCATCTGCATCACGAGCGGTTTGCCGTCGTTCCCGTGGAAAAGCATTTTGACAACGTTTTCAGGCAGGTCGCGGAACGGTGTCTCGAGGGAGAAACCGTACTCTTGCGACAATGTCCAAAGCATGCGGCCGTTGTGGGTGTTCTTGTCCCAGCGGATCGCCTCGTTCACGAAAGCTCCTCCCACAATCGAGCGGGACGTGTCGGGAACGAGAAGCGGCGGGTGCACCACGAGGAGAACCACGACCCGGGTTCGAGCAGGGCGAGGCCGTGCTCGGCGCAGCCGAAGTGGGACCGGAAGCGTTCCTCGAGAGCCGGGTCCTCGAGGCGTACCCGCACGAAACCGTCACCCACCTTCGCCGCATCGTCGATGGCGGTCGCGAGTGCCTTGGCAACGCGTGGGTCCACCGTGAAACGGTCCACCACGGCGTCCACCGGACCGTCGAAGTCGCTGTCCCACGGCACTTGGTCGGCGAGGTCGAGACGTCGGCCTTGTGCGTAGGCGGCGCGGCAGCCGCGGGTGCGCGCTTGGGTGACCGTGTATTCCCAGTCTTCGTCGTACGGGCGGGTGATCGGAGCGCAGATCTCCACCACGGTTCCGGCCGGCAGCGCCAGGACGCGCTCCACCAGATGGGCGGTATTTCGGGTGGGAACCGCCTGCTCGCAGCGCAGGCAACGGGCTTCCGCGCAGGTCGCCATCAGGGTACGCAGATGGTCGCCGATGTCGGTCATGGTGGCGACCGTCGAGCGCGGGTTGGCGGAGACCGTCTTCTGTTCGATCGAAACCACCGGGGACAGGCCCTGGATCGCGTCCACTTTCGGCTTGCTCTGGTTGCCGATGAAGCGCCGCGCGTACGACGACAACGAGTCGAGGAAGCGACGTTGCCCTTCGGCGTGAAGGGTGTCGAATGCGATGGACGACTTGCCGGAGCCGGAAAGCCCGGTGAGGACGACCAGTTGGTCGCGGGGAATCTCGACATCGATTCCCTTGAGGTTGTTTTCGCGGGCACCGCGGATCAGGATGGTGTTGCGCATGAGACTGTGTTTCGGTTCCAAACCGCGGAACCGGGAACGGGTGGGTCGTTGGACTCAGCGTACCGACGATTTATCACCGGAAAAGTTTGGTGAGGGGGAACATCCAAACGGGGGCGTTTCAGCAACCGGACCTTCCGGTAACGATGTGGAAACGCAATCGGTCCGAAGGGGGCTGGGACGCGCAACGCTTGGATTGCGGGAAACGTTGTTGCGCGCAACGGTGCCGAACGCCGGAGGGTTGGGGCGTTTATCCAAGCCGGGCGGCGTAGGCGGCTTCGTCCACGGAAACCCGGCTGGACTTAGTGAGCCGGATCGGCAGGCCCAGTTTTTCCAACAACCCGCGTTCGGTCAGCCAGTCGCACGCGATGTCGATCCCGGTGATGCCCATTTGACGTTGGAAATGTTGGTTGAGCTCGCGGCTGCCGACGGGCGCGCCCGCTTCGCCGAGAAACTCCAGGACCGGCGCGAAGCACAATTCCGTCCGGTTGTCGAGGTAGGTTTCGATCGCTCCGAGAACGTCTCCGAGGTGCGCGCTGTCGCGGGGGCCGTCCAGCAAGTTGGAATGGACCACGGTGAAAAATTTGGGATTGAGCGCCATTGC
>CAZYBA010000313.1:0-4416 GCA_964646105.1 uncultured Armatimonadia bacterium | reverse complement strand
GCGCGACAGCCGATTTCCATGGCGGACGTTCAAACATCCGGGACAAAGCGCCGCAACAAACGCCCCCGAGCACAGAGGGTTCCGTAAAGACCGGGCACCCAGCGGAATGCGTCCTTTTCCGAAATCTCGAACTCGCGACGCACCCCCGCATCGTCCACAAACACGGCCACGAACCGCTCCGCAGGTTCCCAACCGGTTCCTTGATCGGTGCGCCTCTCAACCGCCTCCAATCGCGCGGCGCAGACAATCTCCGGTTGACGGCGGTCGGCGAGCCAATCGCGCCCGACGCGCAACACCGAGACCATCACAAACAATCCGACCAAACCGATCAACCAAAAGACCCCGGCGTCCATTGCGACCCTCCGATGACGCCACCCTAACTGCCGACCTCCAGAGCAAACATCTGCCGAACGGCATATTCCACCCAAGGTCGGAGAGCAACCGTGATGCATTCCCATCGGGCGCACTACGACAACATCACCGACCACCGACCCCGCCGGGAACCCGCTCGCCCGTTCATGGAAAACCTGCCTGTTGACCGAATTGGCGTTACGACAGCCGAACGGGATCAGCGGCCTGCGGCCTTGCGCACCGCGGCAATGGTCTCGGCGGTCACTTCCGTTTCAAAAGAACGGAAACCGTCGAGCGCAAACCCATGCTTCTTGGCGAGGCGCCACATCTCTTCCACCTGCTCCACGGAAACCGTCTTGCCCAAGGTGAACGATTCGTAACGTCCCTCCAGAGCGAGCATCATGGTCTCGGACATGCAGGCATACGCGGTACCGGGGGGAAAGCCGAAAGAGAAGGGCTCGCGATCGGGACGGTCCACCCCCTTGCTGCTGGTGGTGGTCGTGGTCATTGCGCCGGGTATGCGCACCAACCCGCCTTCGATCACCAGAACGTCGGGACGTTCCTTGGCGACCCGGACCGAGACATCCCGAGGACGCGCGACATCGCAGACCACCGAGCCCCTTTTCAAGTGACGCGGCTCCACAATCGCGTCGGCGGATGAAGTGACGGTCACCACGACGTCCGCATCCGCAAGCCCTGCCGCGATATCGTCGGAAATATCCACGTGCCTTGCGCCGCGCCCGGCCACATCCCGGGCGACCGGCTCCAGTTTCTCCCTTTGCCGCCCTATCAGCGTGGTACGGCGTGCGTCGGGACCCAGCAACATCGCCGCGGTACGACCGATGCTGCCGGCCGCCCCGATCACCGCCACGTTCGCGTCCCCGAACGCGATACCCATCGACTCCGCACCGCGCTTCGCCCCTTCGACTGCGGTGGCGACCGTGTACGAGTTGCCGGTGGTCACCGCGAGGGATGTCCGCTTCGCCAGCGTGATCCCGCCGTCGCCGGCAACGCTGGTGAGCGCGCCCAGACCTATCACCTTCGCACCAAGGGCCTCCGCCTTCCGGCAACAGATCTCGAGCTTTTTGTAAACGTCCTCAGGGGGAAGCCCCAGCAGATACTTCGGCGCCAGCGGACACCCCAGGAACCAGCCCTCCGCCTCCGGACCGGCGATCGAGCGAATTCCTTCGAGATGCGCCACCACCATCGGCTCGACATGCCGCATCGCCGCAGCCACCACGGGTTCGGGGAACCAGCGCGCGACCGGGAATTTCTTCGCGGCATCGTCGCGAACCACAATCGGGTGGATGACAAACGCAAACCTTTCCATTCCGTCTCCGATACCGCCGTTTATCCGGCCAAGTCTATTCGATGGGGCTTCCAACCCAACCGTTCGATCCACGCCGCGTAGCCCGCGGCATCCAACGGCTCACCGCCGCCGAGCGCCACCAACAACGCTTCCATCACGTTCGTGCCAAACGATCGCCCGTCGAATTGCGGAGTCGTCGTGTAGACCCGCGATACACCCCGCCGGCGCAATTCGTCCCAATCCGCTTCTGTGGTCGTGTTGGTGACAACCACCTTGCCCGCCATCGCACCCGATTCCACCGTCGGCAGATGGCGGCGGATGTACAGGAAATCCCCAGCGACCACATCGGCCCAGCGATACCACTTGCCGTGTTTCGGGTCGATACTCTCCTGCTTGGAACCCGTCGGGTAAAGAACACTCAGGGGCATCCGCAGCACGATCGGCAGCAGCAATTTCGCGGCCGTCCGCAACGCAGAGATCCCCCGTAACGGAATCGGCAATCCCAACCCGAACATCAGGTCGCCGAAAACAACCGGGCCGCCCTCGGACGCAATCGCCTCCGCCATCCCGAAACGGTCCACACCGGAAACCACCAACGTCTTCGAATGCGCGAAATCGATCTCGCCGGACTTCGTCAGATATTCGACTGCCGATCGCTCCAGGGTGTTCTTCAGACCAGAACCGTCCAGAACCGGAGTCTTGACCGCACCACGCAACAACCGCGCCGCGCAGGCAAACTCGTACCGACGACCCTCCGACCAGACGTAGCGGTCCATCCCGCCGAAGCCGATCGCGTCCACGGTACCGTCGAGTTCCGCCAAACGACGGACAAAGCGCTCCGTGTCACCGTCGACACCCTCGCGCGACACCTCGATCGTCTCCCCATCGACATGCACCGAGACGGTTTTGTCGCGTTTGGACGATCCCAGCGACAACGAAACAACCCGTTTCACGACCAGAATCCCTGCATCGGCGCATTGTAGCACGCACACCCCGACAGACCGGAGTTCGACCACGGCGGTAGAATGCGACCATGGTCGACCGACCTGGCAACGCTGATTCGAATTCACCCGCTTTTCCGTTCCGGTGGGCCGACGCATGACCCCGAACGATGCACTGCTGCCCGAGGACGAAGCGGAGGCGTCGGTGGGCCTTACCGAGAAGGAATTCTTCTGGTTCGGTTCCCCCAAAAATCCGTTCACGTTGGAAAACGGGGAGGTCCTTCCCGTGGTCGAGGTTGCGTACCAGACCTTCGGCAACCTGTCGCCAGCCAAGGACAATGTGTTCCTGATCCTCCACGGGATCACCGGATCGTCGCATGTCGCCGGAAAATACGCCTGGACCAACCGGTCCACCGGGTACTGGGATGGTCTGGTCGGACCGGGAAAGGCAATCGATACCAACCGCTGGTTCGTCGTCGCACCCAATATCCTGGGCGGTTGCCGCGGCTCCACCGGACCATCGTCCACCAACCCGGCCACCGGACGTGCCTACGGAAACCAGTTCCCCGAAATAACCATCCGCGACATGGTGCGTGCGCAGGAACGATTCCTGCGCGAGTGCTTCGGCGTAGAACGGGTCGCAGCGGTTGCGGGCGGATCAATGGGAGGCATGCAAGCCTTGGAGTGGGCCGTCCTTTTCCCGGACCGGGTCGACAACATCATCCCGATCGCCACCGCCGCCCGCACCAACATGCGGGCCATCGCATTCAACACCTGCGCCCGCCGAGCCATCCGTCTCGACCCGCGTTGGAAAGGGGGCGACTATTACGACAGCCCCGACGGCAGTCCGGACTCCGGTCTGGCACTGGCCCGCATGATCGGGACCATCACGTACCTCTCGGATCCTCTCCTCGAGGAGCGATTCGGCCGGATCGAGTCCCGCCTCGAGTCGGCGTCCCAGCACGAACGCCATGCCCGACCTGATGTCGAACAGTTTCTTTTCGAAGAGGGAGACAAACTGGTCGCGCGCTTCGATGCCAACAGTTACATAACACTTTCCCGGGCGATGGACATGCACGATGTCTCCCGTGGTTATCCGTCACTCGCCGACGCCCTGAACCGCATCGAGGCTCGCTGCCTGCTGATCGGAATCACCAGCGACGACTTGTTCCCGATCCGTCAGACCGACGAAATCGTGGAAATCCTCCGCGAACACGGGAACCTCGACTTCCAAACCCACATCGTCGAATCCCATTACGGACACGATGCCTTCCTCGTGGAATGGCGGAAAATGGCCGGTCCGATCCGCACTTTCCTCGCCGGAGCCCGTTGACCCCGAAGCCTCCCGCATCACCCCGCCCCCCGAATCATGATCCGGCACAGCACTGGCGCTGGCTTCCCGGGAACGGGCTCCCCATCCATTCCGGTGCACCCGGACCGCACCGCCGACGCCTGCCCCGGGCGTTGCTATGGCGCCAAAACCGCCAGGATTCGCTCCAACTGCCCTTCGACATCCGACAGGGAACGATCGGTATCGACAACGAAATCAGCTCGCCGTGCCTTTTCGGCAGGGTCCATTTGCGCGGCCAAACGCGACTTCGCCTCATCGGGGTCCAAGTCCGGCCTTCCGGCGTCTCGTTCCCTCCGGCGCAACCGCTCGACTTGGGTTTCGGGACTGGCCCGGACCACCACTACCCCATCGAACCAATTCTCAAGACCGCCCTCGTACAGAAGGGGGCCTTCGTAAAATACGGGTCCGGCTGGATCGGCGGTGCGTGACGCGCCGCGCACCTGACGGCGTCCGCGCGCTTGGTG
>CAZYBA010000312.1:942-4436 GCA_964646105.1 uncultured Armatimonadia bacterium | reverse complement strand
AGGTGCCCGACCTGCCCGCCGTCCGCAACGGCACCATTCGGAGCACGTCCCCCGCACGGACAACCAGTTCCGCGTCACCCGGGACCACGCTCGGCCTGTTTCCGCCATCGCTCGCCGGCCCCGTGGATTGGGCCGTTCTGATCAGCCCTACCCCGGATGTCCAAGTTCTGAGCGAAGTGCGGTACGCACCTTTCGACAAACCGTTCACAATCCGCATCTCGCCCGATGTCAAGCCCGGCACCGTGGTTCCTCTGGAATTGGTTGTCTGGGATCGGGCACGCCGACGGTCGGTGATTGCGTTGACACTCACCGTCACCTCCCCTTAGACGATTTCCGCGACCCTGCGGAAGGGAGTCCGGCGAAACGCCTTCGTTTCCGGGCCGGGCGGAATGCAAGTGCGCCGTCCCGCGAAATGACGGATAGTGGGGCCCATGGAACCGGTACGGCTGCGGCTAGGAACATTCAATGTTGAAAACCTGTTCGCCCGGTTCCGTTTCGCATCCCGGCTCGGGCCCGACGAAATCCAGGACATGGTCGCTTCCGGCTGGCAGGCCGAACAAACCCTGTTCGAGCCGTTCGACCCGGAACACCGCAACCTCACCGCGGCGGTGATCCGCGCGATCGACGCCGACATTCTGGGACTGCAGGAGGTGGAGAACCACGAAACCCTGCGCCGGTTCAATCGGACATTCCTCGAGGACATGGGCTACCGGTTCAGCCTGTGCATCGACGGCAACGATTCGCGTGGCATCGATGTCGCACTGCTGTCACGGTTTCCGCTCGGCTGCATCCGCACCCACCAGTTCCAACGTCAGGCTGAAAACCCTCTGGAGCCGGTCTTCGCGCGCGACTGCCTCGAAGTGGACATCCGTCTGCCGGGCAGCACCGTCTTGACCATCTACGTCAACCATTTCAAATCCATCGCCCACGACCGCGACACCACCATGGCCAAGCGGCAACGTCAGGCGAGCGCGGTCGCGTCGATCATTCGGGAACGTTTCGGGGATTCGCCCGGCGGGGGACGTTGGGTCGTTCTGGGGGATTTGAACGACTACCCGCCGTCGGAAGGCTTGGCGCCTTTGATCGAGCAGCCGTGGATCGAGAATGTAGTCGGGCGACTCCCTCCCACGCAGCGGTGGACGCATCACTACTCGCGTGGCGACGAGGTGCACCAGCTCGACTACATCCTGCCGAGCAAGGCGATTGCGGACGCCAACCCGGATTCGTTGCCGATCATCGAGCGGCGTGGGTTGCCGAGGCGGGCTTCACAAGCCGGACCCACCCGTTTTCGGGGTGTCGGGGAGGATCGCCCGAAAGCCTCGGACCACTGCCCGGTGGTCTGGGAATGCGACGTCGTCTGAAACGTCGCAAGATCTTACGAAACGACGTCCCGCTCGAAAAAGGTCTGGACCGCACGTCCAGCCAACATCCGGGGAGTTCGGAAGTGCAAGCGACGCGACACCCGCTAGTTTTGTCACGGGGACGTTCGCCGGAGCGGTCATGACCGTCAGACCGAAAAAGCGCCACCGTGGTCTGCAGGCGGTGGCCAGGGCCCGTGTCGACTGTCGAAGTTAGCGCCCCCTGTTCCGGCATCTGCGACTGCCGGCGAATGCGCGGATTCAGACCATCGGGGTCAGGAACGGCTCGAGGAGATGGCGCTGCGTGGCGAGGCTGCCCCACACATCGTCCGGTTCACCGTGGACCAACGTGTAGGGACCGGAGAACCCGGCGGTCTGGGTCACTTGGAGGCATTTGCGGAAATCGGCGGTGTCCGGGGTTCCGTCGCTGTAGCCGCATTTGGCATGGCACCCTTCGGCCCACGGTGCGATTTCGGCGAGATGTTCGTATTTGCGGAGCCCCGTCCAGTTTCCAAAATCGAAATTCAGACCGACAGAGCCGGCGCACCCTTCCATCAAAATCGTGACTGAATCGGGTGCCGGTAGCAGGTCGTACCAGTTTTCGGTGAGGATGCGGACCCCACGGACATATCCTTCCAGGGAAAGGGAGCGCAACTGGACCACGGATCGGGCGAGCGCTTCCGGGGAAGGCGGTTGTTTGCCGGCGATGACCCGGGCGCAGCGGGCACCCAGCACCGATGCACGGTCGATCCACGCGGCAACCCAGTCGCGGTCGCGGTCGGAATGCTGCGGGTCGCTGATGTCTGCGTCGTCGATCAGGAGTGACCATAGTTCGACCCCGTGGGTTTCGCAGCGGCCGCGCAGTTCCTCGAGATAGGACTGGCCCGTGTCGGGAATGTGGAAATGGCAGAGTTCCATGGTGTGGAACCCGTGTGCCGCCAGTTGTTCGGGGACATCGAGCAGGTCGAGGGTTCCTGGTCGGTGTGCCATCAGGCGGGCGTCGGGGTCGCCGGGCCGACCCGCGGCGACCGTCCCGATCAGCGGGTGCAGGGCCCAGGTGGAAACCGACGTCCTCAGCGGTGTCTTGATCGTGTTCATGGGTGAATACTTCCCTGTTGTTGTCGAAGGTGCAACGTTCAATGAATGGGAAACGAACTGCGCCAAACCCGGGCGGGCCGGTCGCCGGAAAAGTTTGGGGTCAATGTTCAGGAAGGCCCCGATCGCCGGTTCTCCGCACGCGATTCGCTTCCCTCAATCGTCACTGCGCCGCCGCCGGCTTGCGGCGCAGCAAGGTACGGAATGTACGGAGTTCGGGAACCTTGAGCAAAACACAGGCAATCGCGTAGAGAGAAAGGCAAACCGCGCCGGTACCGGCGACCACCGCCAGCGAGCCGAACCGGGTGGCGTGCTCCGGTCCGTTCCACAGGACAGTCCGCACCATTTTTCCAAGCAGGGCGGAGGCTGCCGCCGCGGCGACAATGCGCAGGGTCGCGATCAGGAGCGCGGGCGCGTCGATGCCTCCGGTGCGCCGGGACAAGACGGCGAAGAAGACAGCCATGTTGGCCGTGCCGGCGATGCTCAGCGCCAGGGCAAGTCCGCGGTACTCGAGACCGGTTCCGGGCAGTGTCGCACACAGGAGGGCGAACAGCCCCACCATGATCGTCGTGATGACGGTCGGGGTGCGCGTGTCCTGCAGGGCGTAGAAACCGCGCGCCAGGATGGCCTGCGCGGACCAGGCGAAGGTTCCCAAGGAGTAGAACCAGAGCGCCCCCCGCAGCCACCCGGACATCGTCGGCTCCGTAGCGTCCCCCTTGGTAGATGGCGGAAACCAAGGGTTCGGCGAGCACGGCCATCCACAGGGATGCGGGGACTGTCAGGAAAAGAATGCGGCGGATCCCGAAATGGATCTCGTCGCGGAATTCAGCCTTGCGTCCTTGGGCGGCCAGGGCGGAGATGGTTGGCAGCAGCACGATCGCGGACGCTTGGGCGAAGATGCCGATCGGGGCCTGAGTGAGGTTATAGGCGTTGCGCAGCGCGGAGAGGTGCCCTTCGCCGCGCGCGAACGATCCGGTGATCCAAAATCCAAGTTGGGAAAGCGAAAGGCCGAGCAGGGCAGGCAGCATCAACGCCCCCACC
>CAZYBA010000312.1:0-932 GCA_964646105.1 uncultured Armatimonadia bacterium | reverse complement strand
TGCGGACCCCTTCGTGTACGGGGTCGAGCGGTCCGCGCAGGCGTGCTCCCGAGCGCCAGAGATCCCAGACAGGGAGCAGGAAGTTGCCGGCGAATGCGCCGAGAAGGGCTCCCCAGGTCATGGACGCGATCCCGAGGGGCGAACGTCCCAGCGCGAGCCCGCAGGCAATCTGGCCGAGGTTGTAGGCGATCGGCCCGAGGGCGGGAATGAGGAAGCGCTGACGGGCGTTCAGGGTTCCCATCATCAGGCCACCGGTGAAAAAGCACCATTGGGCGGGAAGGAGGATTCGGGATAGGCCGGCCACCTCGGACCAGGCGGCTTGCTTGCGGGCGGCGAGGGCCGCCGGGTCGATGCTCTCGCCGGGGCGCAGATCGCCGAGGTGCGGGTTCATCCAGCGGGCGACCGGATCGGCGGCCACCTCGAGGAACAGCACAAGCACAAGAGCGATGCCCGCGGTGAACGTCATCACCGTTCGGAAGATCCGCCAGGCGTCGTCGTGGCGCCCCTCGGTCCAGTACTGGGTGAAGACCGGAACAAAAACGGTGGCCAGTGCACCGCCGGCCACCAGGTACTGGAGGATGTCGGGAATCCGGAACGCCGCGGTGAAGATGTCTGTGGAGAGATCCTGGCCGAACGTATGGCTGATGACCATGTCGCGGGCGACGCCGAGGATGCGTGAGAGGAGAACAAACGCCATGAGCATCAGCGATGCTCGTCCGGCGGCACGGGCGGCCATGGGCGCATGGTACCGCACCGTTTCCGGGAAGCTTCGGGATGCGGGTTTGCACTGGGAAACGGCGGGAATTTGTGCGCACGGGAGTAGAATTCCGGGCATGCGCAAGAAGGCGAAGGCGAAATGGGTGTGCGAGCGTCTGGACGAGACCTACGGAGCGGTGGCGTGGCGTTCCCACGGCGACCCCCTCGACGGCTTG
>CAZYBA010000311.1:2230-4438 GCA_964646105.1 uncultured Armatimonadia bacterium | reverse complement strand
CAGATTGACACCAACGTGCACCAGCAAACCGGCAAGCACCGCCAGGGGGATGCGCTCGATCAGGCCACCCAACGCGGCCACGAATACCAACACCCACACACCGTGGAACACGGCCGACCAGCGCGACACCGCTCCCGAAGCGACATTGGCGCTGGACCGGACAATCACGCCGGTGACCGGCAATCCGCCCAGCAGGCCGCTGATCACGTTCCCGGCCCCTTGGCCGATCAATTCGCGATCCAGATTCGAACGGTTACCGTCATGCATGCGGTCCACGGCAACCGCAGACAACAGGGATTCAACACTGGCGATAATGGCGATCGTCGCGGCGGCAATCAAGAAAGCTCCCCAGCCACCCGCCGGGAGTTTGGGCCAGACATGATCGGCGTACAGATTGTCCGGCAGGTCGACCCGCGGAACATCCACGTTGAGCGCTACCGATACAATGGTTGCCAAGACCACGGCTACCAACGGTGCCGGTACCGAACCGATCGGTTTGGGAACGTACTTCCATGCCACCAACAAGCCGATCGTCAACAGGCCAAGCATCGTGGCCGCACCGTGCAGGTCCGCGACCTGACTTGGCAATTCCATCAGGTTCGCGATCATCGAAGCCTGAGGCTTGCCCCCCAGCACCACGTGGATTTGCGCCATCGCAATCACGACGCCGATTCCCGCCAGCATGCCATGCACCACCGCAGGGGCGATCGCCAATGCGCCGCGTGCCACCTTCAGAGCTCCGAAGAGAAGCTGGAACAACCCGGCGAGCACCGTGATCGCACAGACCACCGGCCATCCAAACTGCTGGACCTGCGTGAACACCAGGACCGTCAACCCAGCAGCCGGCCCGCTGACCTGAAGCGGGGAACCGCCGAGTAAGCCGACGACGACGCCCCCGGCCACCGCGGCAATCAGACCCGCCATGATCGGCGCGCCCGATGCCAGGGCGATACCCAACGAAAGGGGAATTGCGATGAGGAACACCACCAGCGACGCGGGAAGGTCCCGACGAATTTTCTGCAACAACGTTTGCCTCCCTGAAACTGCCATCCACTGCCGACTTTACGCAATCGGTCAACAAAAAACGTTCCTGGAGATTTACCCGATCTTTGGGGTCAATAGTTCCCGAGGGACGTCTCCCACCACAAAAAAACTGCCTGTCACGCAGCAAACCCCGCCTGGCGGTGTCTGCGACAGGCCAAATTCAACCGCCATCGGGACCGGCACCACAATCTCAGCCCGTAGTCCCAGCTCCAACGCCGCGTCGGCGGTCATTGCTGCCGGATTGGGGCGAAATGCCGGCTCCGTGGCAACGACACGTGGGGACATTGAAACGAATTCCTGCAAAAACGGCAACGGGTCGTGGTTGCGGCTGGTTCCGGCAACCAGAATGACGGGACTGGCGGGAAAATGTCCGCGCAACGCTGCCATAAGTTCCCGCGCTCCCTCGGGATTGTGCGCGACATCCAGCACCAATGTCCGGTCTCTCGTTCGGAACACCTGAAACCGACCGGGCAAACCAGGAGCCGCCAATCCGTCCCTGATCTGCTGGTCGTCGATCGCCGCGCATCCTCGCGCACGCATCTCCATCGCGATCTGCGCCGCCACGACTCGGTTGGAACGCTGGTACCGGGGCAGGTCCTGCGGCAACCAAGATTCCCATGCCGAAGATTCCGGATCGACAACACAGAGGGGAACGTCCTTGTCCCGGGCAACCGCCGCGATTACCGGCCCCGCCTCCGGATCGTCCACCGGGGTGACGCAAAAACCGGTTCCCGGCTTGAGGATTCCCGCCTTTTCCGCGGCAATGAGTGCCCTGGTATCGCCCAAGAGGTTCTGGTGGTCGAGTCCTATGCTGGTGATCGCCGCCGCCAGCGGCGGAGCAATCGCGTTGGTCGCGTCCAAACGCCCGCCGATCCCGACTTCGACCACCGCAAAATCGACTTTGATATCGCAAAACAACTGGAACGCCACCAGCGTCTTGCGCTCGAATTCGGTGACCATCGCATCCCCGGCGGACTCCAGATGCTCGACCACCGAACGGACCTGCTCCACCGCACGCACCAACGACGCCCCGTCCACCGGCGCGGCATTCACCATCCAACGTTCCCGGATGTCGAAAACAAACGGGCTACAGTAGGTGCCCGTGCGATAGCCCGCCCGCGACAGGATCTGGGTGACCGCAAAGGCGGTCGATCCCTTGCCGTT
>CAZYBA010000311.1:0-2220 GCA_964646105.1 uncultured Armatimonadia bacterium | reverse complement strand
ATGGATGCAGCGCAACTTCCCCTCGGGATGATCCAAGGCATCAAGGGCCCGCTCGTATCCGGTGCGAACACCGTGAACGCGTTCGGCGGACGGTGCAGGCGACAGGAAGCGGATCGCCGAATCCCAGCGCGCCGGGTCAACTCCCTCCGGAACCTGCATCAACGGAACTCAACCGTCACCGGTTCGGGACGTTCTTCCACCGACTGCTTCCCGGCAATTTCCAGAAATTGCGTGATCAAGGCAAAACCGCGGAAACCGGACAAGGTCAAGACGATCAGTGTCAACATGAACAGCCACATGCCCGCCCGGGGATTGCCCTTGGGCCGATGCCGGTCCGCCGCAGAAAACCGGATGCGCGGCGGTTCGGGGTCCGGTTGTCGACGATCCAGTCTCATTACTTCGGCATCCTTTTCGCGGGGTCTGTCCACTGGTTCGGACCCAGTTGCCGCAATCGCGCGGCGAGACGTCGGTAACGACCGGCAAGCCAGTCCTCACTTGTCTTCGGCAGGGCCCTCGACGCGAGGTCCCACGGAACCAGCAGTGCCTCGCAATGGCGTAATCCAACGGTCGCCACCAAGCTGAACAATTCCTCGATCGCCCTGTCTCCGATGGCAAGGCAACCGACCGAGACCGAAGAACCGTGGATGTAAATGTCGCCGCCGAGTTCGTCCCGCGGTGCACTGAGATTGCGGATATCGTCGGCGTTCGGGTAGTCGAGGCGGATGGACAAGTGGAAACGACTGAGCGGGTTCAGCGCCGTGAGCCTGTAGATCCCCTCCGGTACCTGCAAATCTCCCTCGCGACGCTTGGGACCTGTCCCGCCCGATGCTCCCAACACCGCGTAGCGGACCAGCGGATACGCTCTGCGACCGGTTGCCCAAACGTCGAGCCGACGTTCTTCCTTGTATCCAATCAGTGTCAACGATTCCGGCGGCCAGACGTCGCCCGCACCCGCCACGATCGGGCGCAATCGCGTTTCCATCGCCGTACCGTATTTCTCGACAACCGCCCCGACCGACCGTGGACGGTGCTCCCGATCGTCCATCGCGTCGCTCAAACCCCCGTGTCGGACCGGAATGCGTCGAAATCCGCGAGGGCCCGTGCCGACATCAAACGACCACGCTCTTTCTTGTCGCGCACACGGTCGCCCTCGAGCGGGGGAAGAAGCCCCCAGCATGCGTTCATCGGCGCGAAATGCTTCCCTTCGTAGCCGTGCACATAGCCGACAAGCGACCCGAGAACGGTGGTCTCGGGAAAGACAACCGGTGAATCGAGGGCTGAATTCAATCCCGCCACCAAGCCCATCGCCGCGCTTTCCAGATAGCCTTCGACCCCCACAATCTGGCCGGCAAAGCGGATTCGGGGTTCGTCAATCAGGGCCAACGTCGGATCGAGCAACCCCGGCGAATGAATGTACGTGTTGCGATGCATCACCCCGTAGCGCACGAACTCGGCGTTTTCCAACCCGGGAATCATTCGCAGGACCTGCTTTTGGTCGCCCCATTTCATCCGGGTTTGGAACCCGACCAGGTTGTAAAGCGTGGCGGCGTGGTTTTCCTGGCGCAATTGGACGACTGCATAGGGGCGACGTCCCGTGCGGGGATCGCTGAGTCCGACCGGCTTCAGGGGGCCGAACGCCAAGGTCCGCTCGCCCCGACGGGCCAGCTCCTCGACCGGCAGGCAGGCCTCGAAGTAGCGGATGTCCTCGAAATCGTGAATCGGGGCAAGTTCGGCGGCGCAAATTGCCTCCCGGAGCGCCAGATACTCGGCCTTCTCCATCGGACAGTTCAGGTAGGCGGCGTCGTCGGATGTGTCGGGTTCGAGTCCCTTTCCGCGCCGTGACGCACGGAAGACCTTTTCGAAATCGATGGTGGATGCGTCCACGACCGGGGCCACGGCATCGTAGAAATACAAGTCGTATCGACCCGTGCGGGTCGCGATCTCCTTCGCCAGCACATCGCTGGTCAGGGGACCGGTCGCCACCACCACCGGACCGTCGTCGGGGAGCATGCTCTGTTCGCATTCAATCCACTCGATGCGCGGATGGTTGCGCAGGCGCTCTGTAACCAGTTCGGAGAAGGAGTCCCGGTCTACCGCCAATGCCTCGCCCGCCGGGACCCGCGTTGCATCGGCACAAGACACGATCAGCGAGTCGAGACGCCTCATTTCCTCTTTGAGGGTTCCGGACGCATTCGCGGGATGGTTGCTCTTGAACGAGTT
>CAZYBA010000310.1:2836-4457 GCA_964646105.1 uncultured Armatimonadia bacterium | reverse complement strand
ATGACCGTCAGCGGTTTCGGAGGGCTGCTCGGAGTCGCCTTCGGCTACGGAGTGTCGGCTGCGGTGGGAAGCGTCGCTGGAGATCGCCTCCCTACCTATGTCCCGTTGTGGTCCGCCGTGATGGGGTTTTCATTCGCTGTCGGCGTCGGGATGTTTTTCGGCATTTATCCGGCGGTTCGGGCGTCGAAGCTCGACCCGATCACGGCACTGCGGTACGAATGAAACGCCTTCGGCAGGCAGCATGATCGGTCCGGCTTCCCGCCGGTCGTCGGGCGGAGCCCAAGTTGGTGTTGACCGCAGTTCCCTGTCGATCCGGCCTGCTTGACTTCCCATGGCCTCCCGTCTAAACTGTCGCCATGAAGAAAACGTCCCTTTTTCTGATGACTGCGGTGCCCATGGTGGCCGCCGCCTGCGCGTTGGCTCAGGACAACGCCGCCCGCAAGATCGGCTACACCGACACACCGTTCCTGCCCGGCAACAAGTGGCGGGTCCATGACGGCACACGCCCGCAGCCGAAGGTGGTCGATCCGGGCCGCCCCGCCCAGCGCCCGCGTCCCAAGCCCGCAGACGCGATCGCGTTGTTCGACGGTACCGCCACCGACAAATGGACCAATGCCACATGGCAGGTGGTCGACGGCGCGATGGTGGTCGGCAAGGGCGATACCCAGACCAAGGAAACCTTCTCCGACTTCCAACTGCACGTCGAGTGGGCAACCCCCGCCGAAGTCAAGGGCATCGATCAGGGCCGAGGCAATTCCGGAATCTTCCTGTGTGGCAAGTACGAAATCCAGGTGCTTGACAACTGGGAGAACCAGACCTACCCCGACGGCCAGGCTGGTTCGGTCTACGGACAGACACCGCCCCTGGTGAATGCCTGCCGCAAGCCGGGTGAATGGCAAACCTACGACATTTTCTTCACGGCGCCGCGGGTCGACGATGCCGGCAATCTCACCCAGACGGCGCGCGTTACCATCCTGCACAACAGCATCCTGGTGCAGAACAACACCGAGATCCTTGGAAACACGAACCATCGCTCGTTGCCAAATTACGAAAAGCACGGCCCCGGTCCGATCCGCCTGCAGGACCATGGGAATCCCACCAAGTTCCGCAACATCTGGATCCGCCCGATTCCGGCGCAGCAGTAAAACGGGAAATCCGCATGAACTTTCCCCTTTTGCAACGTCTCTGCGAAACCCCGGGTGTCCCCAGCCGTGAAGAGCGTATCCGCCAGGTCGTGATCGACGAGATCGCGCCGCTGGTCGATTCGGTCAGAGTCGATGTCATGGGCAATGTGATCGCGCACAAGAAGGGCTACGGCGGCCCCAAGGTGTTGATCGCGGCGCACATGGACGAGATCGGTTTTCTGGTCCGTCACATCGATGATCGCGGGTTCCTCCGGGTCCAGCCCGTGGGTGGCTTCGACGCCCGCGTCTTGGTTGCCCAGCGGGTTCATGTCCACGGATTCCGGGGCGAGACTCTCCTCGGTGCATTCCAGCCGGCCGCCAAGCCGACCCACCTGCTGACCGATGCGGAACGCGCGAAAACCTTGTCTCTCGACGATCTGTTCATCGATCTGGGACTCGACGCAGAAACCGTGCGGTCCAAGGTGGAATTGGGAGAT
>CAZYBA010000310.1:0-2782 GCA_964646105.1 uncultured Armatimonadia bacterium | reverse complement strand
GCTTGCCCGGACCTGCGAACGGCTCGGCAACCATGTGGTTTCGAAATCACTCGACAACCGCCTGTCCGTGTTCGTGATGATCGAGGCGATCCGGCAATTGTCGGCTCACGCCTGCGACATCTACGCCGTTGCCACGGTTCAAGAGGAAATCGGCTTGCGCGGAGCCACACCCGCGGCATTCGATATCGATCCCGACATCGCAATCGCGCTGGATATAACGCTGGCCGGCGATTTCCCCGGGGGATCGCCCGATTCCCAAATAACCCAGCTCGGGAAGGGAACCGCCATCAAGATCATGGACAGTTCCCTGATCTGCCATCCGGCGCTGGTACGCCATTTCCGGGATGTCGCGACCGACAACGGCATCGCGCACCAGATGGAGATCCTACCGCGCGGTGGAACCGACGCCGGCGGTATGCAACGGGTGCGATCGGGAATCCCCGCGTTCACCCTCTCCACCCCTACCCGCTACGTCCACACGGTCAACGAAACCGCCGCGATCAGCGACATCGAAGCGTCGGTCCAGTTGTTGAAATCCTGGCTCGAGGTCTGCCACACCCGGCAGTACGGTTACAACGCCTCGTAGCGACATCCGTCCTGGCGAGTCGTCAAGCCGCTCCGAATCCGGAGCGGCTTTCTTTTTTCCGCTTCCCCAAAAACGACGATCCGCAACGGCGGTCTGCGGTTCCCGGAAGTTTCATGGTCCAATTGTCGCAATTCGCTTGCGTTCGGGCCGGAATCAGTGCCACGATAGCGGCGATGAAGACTTCTGCAGTACTTGCCGCCCCGGTTCACGGTGCTTGGGTCAAGCCCGGTGCATTGCCGACCTCGTTGATTCAGATTGCGGTTGCGTCCCTTTCGATCGCCCTCTGCGCCCAAGTCGAAATCCGCCTTCCCTTCACTCCGGTTCCGATCACCGCGCAAACGTTGGCGGTGGCGCTGACAGGAATGACGTTGGGTTCGCGCAAAGGGGCCGCCGCGGTGCTCGTGTACCTGCTGGAAGGGTGCTGCGGTTTGCCGGTCTTTTCCGGTGGTGCGTCGGGACTCCACCATCTGGCGGGACCCACCGGCGGCTACCTGGCCGGCTTTGTCCTGTCCGCGGCCAGTGCCGGAGCCCTGTGTGAGCGCGGTTGGGATCGGTCGCCTCTGCGAGCCTCCCTCGCCCTGCTGCTGTCCAGCCTCTGGGTATTGATCCCGGGAATGCTCGTCCTTTCGTCTTACGTCGGAGGCATCGAGTCGGCGTTCCGGACCGGCGTATTGCCGTTCCTGCCGGGTGACATCGTCAAGTGCACCATCGCCGCCTTGGCGTTGCCGTGGGTGCGGCCAGCGATCGAACGTCGACGTCCATGAGCGACGGCAACACGATTGTCGACTGGTTGTTGACGGAAGCTGCCGATCTGGTTGCTGCGTCCACGCCCGAAACGCGTACCCATCGGATCGACGTGCTTGCGGAATGGTTGGCCACGCTCTTGAGCGCGCGCCATCCACAAGCAGTCCCGCGACGCATTGCACTGACGGACATCCAAACCGGTGCGGCGTGCGAGGAGGTGTGTGGAGACGCGTTGCTGGAAATCGAAATCGAGTCGGACGGAATAGTCCACCGAGGGACTATTTCGCTGTACCGCGCCCCTTCCGAGTCCCTGCGTCCCGTCTGAACCACGCGAACCGGTCGATGCATCCGGCAAGAACCGATTCACGCAAGACGGTTCAGGTCGTTTACTCGCCCGACCCGGCCCTACGTGACACGCCAAGATCGCCTAGTCCGCGAGATTCGCCGATGTCAGACCGCGAAGATGAACTTCAGCATTGTCAATGAGCGGAACGTTCGCGCGTTCGGGTCCCCGATCAGGAGGTAGACTTCGGTCCCGGCCTCTCCGGCGTTGCGGTACGAGATGTACCCGTTGACCGCCGATTTTTCTCCCGGCGTGTTCTGCACCACGACGCGGCCGCCGATGGTCCGCGTTCGCGACAACAGGTAGTTGGCGGTCAGGATCTGCTGCCGGGTCCATCCCCGCCACTGCTGCAGACCGGCATTGTAGATGATGTCGAGGCGATTTCCGACTCGAACCGACGCCTTGGGACCGAACGATCGGAATGCCGCACCTCCTTGCGTTCCCAGGCGGTATTCCATGCCGAATTGCCGGAAACGATTGGTGGCACCGGAGATTATCTCCATTCCCACCGTCCGGTCGAGTTGGTCTTCGAACGCGCTGTACTGGCCCCCAAGTCCAATCCGCCAATCGGAGCGCGTTTCCACGGCGGTTCCGAATTCCGCGCCCCGTTGGAACGGCTTGCCGTCGTACCGCCATGTCAATGCGGGAACCATGTAGAAGTCGACCGAGCGCCATGTCCCGGTGCGCCATTCCTTGTTGTAGTTCGTGAATCCGCGCAGCCCCCGGTAGTTCGTGAACCATGTGAGCCCGTGCGGGTTGTAGAAGTCCGGGGAAACGTCCAGGAATTGCACCGACGAGAACAAATTGCCGCCGTAGTAATCGAGGTAGGCTTGCGAGGCCGAGCCTCCCCCTTTGGTTCCGCTGGAGCCGATTGCCTGCCAACCGTAGCCCAGTTTGTCCTTCCGAAGCCTGCCCAGGAACGCAAAGATTCCCGAATGATCGTTCTCCACCGGGTTGTCGGTTCGGTTCGCGTAAAATCCGATTTGGTCGGTTGGCGAGACATCACGCCGGTACCGGACGACGGTGTCGGCGCGGTTACCGAAGTTGGCGGTTGCGAGCACCCCGACTGGGTCGCGGGGGGGACTCTTGCCGAGCGCCTTCGCCCCGAC
>CAZYBA010000309.1:4026-4464 GCA_964646105.1 uncultured Armatimonadia bacterium | reverse complement strand
CGCCAACCGAGACGACATTTTCCATCTCCTGGCCGGGGCGGGAAAGTTCGGACGGGCGAATGACGCCTTCCGACTTGGTGCCGACATCGACAAGGACGCCTTCACGGGGGTCGATGTGAACGACAGTTCCCTGCACGACCGTGTAGGGACGCACTGCAGGGACACTTTCAGAAAAACTGTCCATGCTGCCACCCGGCACCGTGATCTCGTCAAGCGGTGGCATCTGCTCCATCGCATCGGCCTCCGCCGGGGCAACGCCTGCGGTTGCTGAATCCGTGGCTGTTGCCACGGACGGTGTCTCGGGCGCCAACGGCGCGCTCTCTTCCGGGCCGGTCGGGACTCCGGTCGTATCCTCGGACATACGGTACTGTCGCTCCTACATTGCGCGGCACGGCCTATTCCGGACGCGCGATTCCTTCGTGTGTTTAATTTGCGCCG
>CAZYBA010000309.1:0-4016 GCA_964646105.1 uncultured Armatimonadia bacterium | reverse complement strand
GGGTGGCTGACAACGCGGGCAGAAGGTGGTTCCCCTCCCGCCAAGCCGGATTCGCTCGAGGATCGTCTCACAGACCCCGCACGTCTCCCCGGACCGACCGTAAATGCGCGGGACATAACGCCCCGGATTTCCGTCCAGATCCACATAATCCCCGGTCGATCCACCGGAAGCAACCGCCTCCGACAAAACTTCCCGGATCGCCGACACCAGACGCGCAAGCGCCGGTTCCGACACCGAACCCGCCGACTGGCGGGGGTCGATTCCCGCCCGGTGAAGGGACTCGTCCGCATAGATGTTGCCGACACCCGCCACCACCGACTGATCCAGCAATGCCGACTTGATCGCAATCGAACGTCCTCGCAGACGTTCACCGAGATCAGGCCAGCCCCAGGATTCGCCCAACGGCTCCGGCCCCATCGCCGACAACGACGGGAAGTTCTCCCGCTCCGCCGCCGACAAGGCACGCACCTCGCCCCAGCCCCACACGTCGTGGAACCGCAACGCCCGACCGTCGGCCAGGTTCAGCGAAACCCTATCATACCGCTCCGCCGGATCGCCTGCACTTGCCCAGCGCAACACGCCACGCATGTTGAAGTGCAAACACAGCCAATCCGCACCCGAAACCGACCCGTCGATCGGGACCAGAATGTACTTGCCGCGCCGTGACGCAAGACCGAGGACAGCACCCGACAACCGGGACACAAGTTCCTCGACCGGCTGCCCACGCAGGACACGCGGACAGTACACATCCACCCCCGACACAGTCGCGCCGCAGACCGCTTGCGCCAAGCCACGACGAACTGTTTCGACTTCCGGCAACTCCGGCATGAACATACACCTAGCCCGAACTCACGACCAGACGCAAGGCTCGGACCCATTGCAACATCGGATCATACAGGGGTATGTCCAATCCGTCAAGGCGCAGGGTCACCGGCTTTTTCGGACCCCCACGCCTTGCGCAGCCGCGCCCGCAGTTCCAGCAACTCCCCCGACACAATTGCGACGCGGATCTGCTCCATCAACCGGGCGTAAAACGCCAAATTGTGGAATGTCGCCAATCGGGAAAACAGGATCTCGTTGCAGCGGTGCAAATGCCGCAGGTACGCCGCGCTGTGCCGCCGGCACACCGCACACCCGCACGCCGGATCCAACGGCCCCGTCTCATCCGCCCATCGCGCATTGCGGATGTGGATCCTCCCTCGCGACGTAAACAACGTCCCGTTGCGCGCCATCCGTGTCGGCAACACACAGTCGAACAAATCGATCCCGCGCACCACTGCTTCCAGGATATCCTCCGGCATCCCGACCCCCATCAGGTACCGGGGCCTGTCCTCCGGCAGCAGCGGCGCCGTCATCTCCACCACCCGCACCATCTCCGACGGCGGTTCTCCCACCGACACTCCCCCGATCGCGATTCCCGGGAAGTCCATCCCCGCGACCACACGGGCCGATTCCGCACGCAAGTCGTCGTAGGTCCCACCCTGCACAATCCCGAACAACAAACGACCCGTCGTGTCGCCCCCCAGCTCCGCATGCCGGACCCGGCAACGCTCCAGCCAGCGATGCGTCCGCTCCATCGAGTCGCGTGCGTACTCGAATGTGGCCGGATACGGCGGGCATTCGTCGAACGCCATGATGATGTCGGCGCCCAGTTCGTGCTCGATCTCCATCACCCGCTCCGGCGTGAAGTCATGCGACGAACCATCGAGAGGAGACCGGAACCGCACTCCGGATTCGGTGATCTTGCGCAGGTCCTTGAGCGAAAAAACCTGGTAGCCTCCGGAATCCGTCAACATGGCGCCGTCCCAGCCGATGAACTTGGGCAAGCCGCCGAAACGGGCGATCCGATCCGATCCGGGTCGCAGGTACAGGTGAAACGTATTCCCGAGGATCAGCCGGTACCCGAGGCTCCAAACCTCCTCGAACGTCATCGCCTTGACGGTTCCCTGGGTTCCCACGGGCATGAACGCCGGGGTGTTCACCACCGCACGGGCCAATCGCAGTTCGCCCGTGCGCGCCCGGCTGGAACTGTCACGGACCTCGACTCGGAAAATACTCACGACCTCGCACTATACGGCGTCGCCCTGACTCGCGGAACCCGTACCCGACGATTCATCGCCCCCCCCGGATTGCGCACGGTAGCCTCGGACCCGGCGGCCACCGGGATTGGGCGGATCACCGGAAACATCGTCCGCCCCGATTCACCCCGCCGATGGCGGCAACACTTCCACAATCAGGATGTCCGCGGTTTCAAACCGAACCGCAAGGAAAGACGGTAAATCGGCGGGCCATGCCACCGGGTCGTAAAGCGGCTCCCCGCGCACCGGGTCGAGCAGCACAGTTCCGGTTCCGTCGGAGAGCGGACCATCCGCAAGCCGCCTGTCGTAAACCAGCCAACGGATTCCCGCGTCCCTCAAAACCCGCACACGTTCCGCGTCCGTCGTCCGGGCCGAAAACACCGCATTTGCGCGAGACAGTTTCCGTGGATAGTCGATCGTCTCGCTCCAGTGCCCGTTGTCCGCCTTGACACCGGCCATCGCCGGCAGCCAAACCGACAGGTGGGGCATCGCCGCCACGAAGGGAAACCGGAGGTGGGATGTCGGATCCGGGGAAGCAATCGCCTTGTCCCCCGTCGCGGCATTTCGAGTCAGCCAAGCCAGGGCATCCACCTCGCCACGACGCCAATAGGGGCGGTACTGGGTCGAGCCGGAATTCGACGGCAAGCGCGACAATTCGGTGCCGACGAACAGCAACGACGAGGGCAATGTCGCAAGCACGGCAAAACCGGCGGCAATTCGTGGGAAATCACCGCCGAGCCGACGTGTGATCCAGTCGAGACCGATCCCTCCGAGCAACGCCACCGGCACATGGACCCCCATCAGCATCTTGCGCTGGAATTCCACCGGCAAATA
Organism: uncultured Armatimonadia bacterium; assembly: GCA_964646105.1. Lineage (GTDB taxonomy): Bacteria > Armatimonadota > Armatimonadia > Armatimonadales > Armatimonadaceae > CAIRTT01. Next base: position 1,104 of record CAZYBA010000309.1, on the reverse strand, counting down.
CGCCACCAGCAGCGCGGCAACCACCCAAAGCCCCAGAAACCGACGGCAGTCTGCGGGCACTGTCTTGTCGCGCAGGGCGAACGGAGCGAGCAACACCGGAATACCGAGCCCCAGCAAGACAACCCAGATCGGGGCGGTCCAGGTCTGGGTCAGTGCCCGCGCATGGAACAAGGGATCCACTTTGGTTGCCCACCAGACCCAGCCGGCAGTCGGCGCCGCCGCAATTCCCAGTCCGACAAGCCGAGCCCAACCGGCGCGGTCCATCCGGCGCGCACCGGCGTCGGAAACCGTCCGATACAGCCCCGCCAGCGCCAGCAGCTGCACGATGTCATACGAGTGGAAATTGCCCAGAAGCGCGATGCACGCCGCCGCCACCCCCCAGTCGCGCACACTTCCGGTGCGTTCGGCCCGCAAAAACGACACCGCAAACCACACCATCGCGGCAGTCGCCGGGGCGAACAACGGCGAGTAGTGCAGGGTCAGGAACGTTACCGCTTCGGGTTGAAACAGGTCGATCGGTTGCTTGTCGAAGCCACGCGCGGGTTCGAAACCTCCCCAGAGCCACCCCAGACCCCCACCGAAGCAGGCCAGCGCGAATGCCAGCCGGCGTGCCCGGTCCCCCGGAATAGTCTCGCGCACCAGTCGTGCAATGCCCCAGAGCAGGAACGCCCCACCGGCCACACGCCCGAAATGTTCCGCCGCAACCAGCCCGGTTCCCTTGGAAATGGTACCGAGAATCAGGAACCAGACATTGAACAGGACACTGCGCTGCGGCTCGACACAGAACCAGTTCTCCTGGAAAAACCGCCCCAAGGCCACCTGGTGCATCCACGACCGGTACACCGCACCGTCGTCGATGTTGTGGAGCAAGCCGGTGTAGACATGCCCGGGCGGCGTCTGCAGCCACGCGATGACGTAGGGAAGCGATGCCAGAAGCAGGGCGACAATCCCCAGACCGACGAAGAACGTCTGTTCCGAGAGTTTGCCACCCTGTCTCCCGGCCATGGATCAGCGGTCCCGCAGGGTCATGGTGACACCGAAGCGGCGCACCTCACCCGGTTCGATGGTCTGCAGACGTCCCGCCTCGCGTTCGGCCTTGCGCCC
>CAZYBA010000308.1:4113-4469 GCA_964646105.1 uncultured Armatimonadia bacterium | reverse complement strand
GAACCGCCGGCGATCCACCGCGCGTCCGTGCTCCGGAACTTGGTGTCCGCCTGGTCGCACAGCGCCCCGGTGGCATTGTCGAACAACCCGGCGTTCCACTTGCCTTTCACCAGCCGACCAGCCATCGCGAAGACCCCGTTCCCGGGGTGGGCGGCCAAGGACTCCATCAACCCGCCGCCCGCGTCCGCCTCGCGGATCCGCGCCACCCGGGGAACCGACGACTCGGTCCACGCGTACCGCTGCCACAACTGGACTCCGTCGCCGGCCATCGGATCGACCATCGGCCCCATGCCGCAGGCCATCAATTCGCGGCCGTCCGCGGAGAACATCAAGTCGTAGATGCCCCCGATGTAGTG
>CAZYBA010000308.1:0-4103 GCA_964646105.1 uncultured Armatimonadia bacterium | reverse complement strand
GTGGTGGCTCTTGATGATGCCCCAGCAGGTGAAATCCGGCGTGCGCCACTGCGCCACGCACGTTCCGGTGGCGATCTCCCACACGCGGATATCGCCCATCAGGTTCGCCGCGGCCACGTGCCGGCTGTCGGGCGAGAACGCGATCGACTGGACCGGCGGGCCCATTTCGAACTCGCGCATCGGTTGCCCGGTGGCCGCATCGAAGAGGCGCACTCCAGGCTCGGCACCCTTGAGCGGCTCGTATTTCTCGCCCCCGGCCAAATACTGGCCGGTGCACGATCCCACGACCTTGCCATCGGGGGAAACACGCATCCGCCACGACCAAAAACGATGAGCCTGCACGGTGCGCTCGGTCGTGCCGTCGGGGCGGGACCAAATCAACGTGCCGTCGTAGGCCGCGGAAACGATCCGGTCGAGCTCGGGCACGTAGCGCACGCCGCTCGCCCAGCTGCCATGGCGCGCGATCGGTCGGGGTTCCCCTCCGGCGATCGGCACGGCCCAGACGCCCTTGTCCATGCACGCCACGTACGCGGTCGCGCCATCGGGATGCACGTCCATCGCCAGCACGCCCGCGGGAATCGTGCGCACGTGGATTTTGCGCCAAGTTCGGCCCGCCGGATTCATCGCAAAACCTCCCGGATCGGCTCGGCCTTCTCCTCGACGCGGAAGAAGGTCGCCAGATCCTTCTGTTCGTACTGGGCGTACGGATCGATTCCCAGCGCCGTGAAGAGCGTCGCGAACAGGTTCTTTTCGTTGAATGCCTTGCCGTCCACATCCACCCCGTCGGCATCGGTGGCTCCCACGACCACGCCCGGCTTGACGCCGCAACCGGCCATCGCCATGCTCCACGCGTCGGGGTAATGGTCCCGACCGCGCGCGGGGTTCATCCACGGCGTCCTTCCGAACTCGCCCATCATCACCACCAGGGTATTGTCGAGCATGCCGCGCTGGTCGAGGTCCACGATCAGGTTGTGGATGGTGCGGTCGAGCTCGGGCACGAGCATCTGGTAGATCTCGTGGTGCAGGACATGGCAGTCCCACGGCATGCCGTTGGCCACCATCACGAACGGTGCGCCGTTTTCCACCAGATTGCGCGCCAACAGCGTGTGCAAGCCGAACGTTCCCGGCCCGTAGCGCTCGCGATCCTTGGGGTCCACCTTGTCGAGGTCGAACAGGTGGGCGCACTGCATCAACCCCTTCACGCGACCGTAGACCGCGTTCTGCGCCGCCGCAGCCGGACTCTTCGATTTGTCCGCGAATTTCTTGGTGAGGAAACGTCTAAGCGCCTCGCGCTCCTCGTGGTCGTCCGTGGCGACGTCCGCAATCCGCGCGATGTCCTTGAGCCGGAACTGTCCTCCGACACGAACCGGACCGTATTCGGCTCCGAGCCAACCCGCCCAGTTGCCTTCCTTGAACGCCTTGAACTCGTTGCCTTCGGGGCAGGGGTCCAGCAACACGAAATTGGGAATGGGGTTGTCCAGGCTGCCGAGCGCTTGTCCGAGCACGGAGCCAAGGGTGGGACGGATGAACGGCTGCCGGGGCTCCGCACCGCGCTGCAGCAGGTCGATCGCCTGAAAGTGCTCGTTCTGCTTGGTCTTCATCGACCGCACCACCGCGAGTTTGTCGGCAATGGACGCGCATTTGGGCATCAGCGCGCTGAAATGCACCCCCGGCAACTTGGTGGGGATGCTGCCGAACGGTCCTCCGAAGTAGCTCTCCGGCTTGGGGTCCCAGGTCTCGAACTGGGATGGCGCCCCGCACAGCCAGAGCAGGATGCACCGCTTCTGTTGCTTCTTGACCTGTTCCGCCAGCGCCGGCAGGGTGAACAGATTGTGGAAACTGAGCGCCGATCCGATTCCAGCGCCCGCCAGCCCCTGCAGGAACAACCGCCGGTGCAACGTATGGTCGGGAGTCGTGCAACCCCGCCGCATACCGTCCGTCAGTGCCTCGTTCGATTTCGGGTCCATCAGTGGTTCACCAGGAATTCCGCGCCGGTTGTCAGCGCCCAGAGAAGGTCGCGCACACCGGCTTCGGGACGTGCGCTCGAGAGCAGTTTGACACACGCGCGCATTTCATCGGGTTCGGGAGAGCGGCCGAGCACGAGCGCAAACGCGGCGTGGATACGGGCCCGAGGATCAGGAAGATCCAGCAGACGCTGGGCGGCATTTCCCGGTGCCGGACGCAGCATGGTGTCGAACACCTTGCCGTTGGTGAGCGCGAGCGAGAGCGCGAGCGGGGGATTGTACGTATTGGGCATCACTTGCGGATGCGCCCCCATCGCCACCTGCTCCCATTCTCCTTCCGCGATGGCGTTCGGGTCCGCCCCGAGCGCGACCCGCACCGAACGCGCGATCTGCTCGGCAGTCAACGGGCGCTCCACCGCACGGGCGAACGACTCGGGGCGGGGAACCGTTTCGCCAGCGGGACGGGTTCCCATCCGGTAGGAATTGGTGAGCAACAGCGCCCGCACCAGCCGGCGGACATCGTAACCGTTGCGTTCGAAGTCACGGGACAGCCACTCGAGCAATTCGGGATGGCTCGACCGGTGTTTCGAATCGATCTCGTCCACGGGATGCACCAGCCCGCGACCCAAAAACAGCGCCCAGAGCCGGTTCACCATCGCCCGGGCCAGCAACGGATTGTCGGTTGTGGTGGCGGTTCGCGCGAACAGCTCGCGCCGCGAGAAACGCGGCACGGCCGCCGCGACAGGGCGTTTCCCCTCCCCTGCCGGCGGCACAACATACAACGCCGGGTCGTCGGTCTCCTTGACCCCGTCCCCGGGTATGGTCTCGTCCACCATCGCACCGTTGAGGAACACCAGCTTCGCCGGCTGGGACTCCTTCTTCAGGTTCGCGAAATTGATGAACCCGCCCACCGCACTCTCCGCAACCGCCGGACCCGACTCGGTGTCGACATTGCGGCTGCGGTTGAACGCGGCCACCAGCCCCCAGTAATGCCTTTGCTCGATCTCCCAGGCCAGCGGATGGTTGTGGCATTGGGCGCAACCGATCTTGACTCCGTACACCACCGGCGCCACCGCCTCGGCCATCGACTGGTGGGAATTGTTGCGCTCCGCCAGGAACCAGGACGCGCCCGCGCGCGGTCCTTCCGCCGCACGCGCCACCAGAAGGTCGTACACCACGGTGTTCCACGGACGGTTGCGCAGGAACGCGTCCTCGAGGAACGCATGCCAGCGCCGGTCACGGCGGGTGCCCTGCCCGGCAGCCGATGCGCGCCCCATCAGAAGGGTGTCGAAAACTTCCCGCATCCGGCGCGCGTTCTCCGGGGACCGCAGCAACCCGTCCACCAACGCCGCATACTTGCCCGAGGATTTGTCCTCAAGAAATTTCGCGCGCTCGGCAACGGTGGGGATACGTCCCGCCAAATCCAGGTACACGCGCCGTACCAACGTTGCATCGTCCGCGCGGGCCGCAGGCTGCACTGCGTCGCGACGCCAGCCCACTTCGAGGAACCAGTCGATGGTGGACGAGACCGACCGACCGGATGGCGGTTCGGGATGGGTCGCATTGGCCTTGCGCACCGTCTGCAGGTACGTGTCCAGCGCCGGACCCGACTTCGGCAACGGCGCGGTTTTCGGCAGCATGGCAACCCAACGACGCAGCACCCCCACCGATTCCTTCGACCAATGCTTCTTGGGATCGGGCGGCATGTGCGGACCGGACTGGGGAGAAACGACCTGCACCACCAGGCTCGCGTCGGGATCGCCCGGAACCAGTGCCGGCCCGGAATCCCCCCCGCGGAGCATGGTCTCCAAGGAACGCAGGTCGAGCCCCCCGGACTGCTTCACTCCCGCATGGCACTTCAGGCACGTCTTGTCGAGGAGCGGTTCCACCTGCGACACAAAGAACGCGTCCGGCGTGGAGGGTGCGGTGGGTGCCACCGCCTTTGCCTGACGCACCACCGAGCGGGCGGGTTTGGGCGGCGCGGCCAGAGACGCCATCGCGACTACCGCGACTGTCAGGACATTCCCGATCGCGAAAAACCCAGTTCGGATGGCAGCATTGCGGACCATGCGCCTATTGTGGAACCATCCCTGCACCGGGTCAAGGACGTTCCCCCCGTCGCCATGCCGGTTTCGAGGC
>CAZYBA010000307.1:0-4471 GCA_964646105.1 uncultured Armatimonadia bacterium | reverse complement strand
GGTCTTGTCGACCTCCGTGCCGCGCTGTGGTTCGCGCTACCGGCGTTTGCGGCGGTGGCGGCAACACGACGGTTCTTGGTGCCGGCATTGCCCGCGCATTTCGGTCCGTGGGAACGCGATCAGGTCTTGGTGGTGCTCTTTGCGTTGCTCATGGCGTCCACGGCGGTCGCCATGCTGCGCCCACGTCCGGACTCACCGTCCCAATCCGCTGGTCTGAAGCATTCTGAGGCCGAGGCCGCGGCAAAGATACCCGGAGGAGGCATCCTTCAATCGTTGGTGGTTGGCCTGTTGACCGGGGTGTTCGGCGCAGGGGGCGGATTTCTGATCGTTCCCGCCTTGGTGCTGGTGCACCGGTTGCCAATGGCTCGGGCAGTCGGGACTTCATTGTTGATCATCGCAAGCAACGCATTGGTCGGATTTGCCAGCGACAACTCCGTACGGCCGCACGCGGACTGGTCACTCCTGCTCCAAGGAACGGCAATCGCGGCAGTCGGAATGCTGATCGGCAGCGCCCTCTCGACCCACGTCCCGGCTGCTCGGCTACGGCAGGGTTTCGGGGTCTTCCTGCTGGCGATGGGCGCCTGGATGCTGTGGCGCAGCCTGATGTAGCCCTGGTGCCACATACACATCCTCCAGAATTTGGGGATAGCCAATCCGAACCGGGGTAGTGCATTCTCGACCGAACTATGCGACGGACGCCTGCGGAGTGACACGCGACGAACCGAAATCTCAGTTGACTTATGATCCCTTTCGTACTCCCGGTCCCTCCGCTGACTCCATTGCAATGGAAAGCAGAAAGCTATTTTCACGTTCGCGCCACCGATGCGGAAAACGCCGAACCGTTCACGGGGCTCCGTCGGTTCCGCGTCAATGTGATCGGAGAGTCAAAGTCGCAACGCGTCTTCGTCCAGTTTTTCCACAAGAATGGATTCCATCAGCCCAACGATGACCGATTGTGGTTGCAGGATGTTTCGTTTACCGTTCGGCGCCATGAGGGCAACTGGACAATCGGCCAGTTCCGGCCGTCGTTCAGCAGGCAAAGAATCACGGGGGACCAGCAGCTGGCCGTCATGGACCGTACTGTGGCGGTCGATGCGGTGATGCCGGCAGCGGGGTACTACGCGTCGTTTGCACGCGATGTAGGCATTCAGTGGGAATCGACTCCGCACGGCGGCTGGCAAGGTTACGCGGGCGTGTTCCGTGGAAACGGTACTTGGCAGCAACCGGGAATCGGACACGGCGGGCCATTGTGGAACGCCCGGGTCTTACGTCGTTTCGAGTCTGCGGGCACCAAATGGGAGGCTGGTTTCGCGGGGGCGGTTCGCGACAACGAATCGCGTGATTTTTCCCGGGTGTACTCGGGTCTGGATCGATTCCGTGGACGCGATACCCGGCTTGGCTTCGAGTGGACTGCCCAGCACGGACCTTGGCGTGCGGCGGGAGAGTGGTTGGATGCGCGATTCCGCGGATCCGGGGGGTCTCCCAATCGCCATGCGGATGGCGGTTATGTCGAAGTGATTCGAACATTGGCGCCCCGAACAGAGGCGGTGGTCCAGTGGCAATCCTTCGACCCCGACACCGCGACCGTTGCCAAGAACGACACGTCCGCCGTGACCGTCGGCTTCAACTTTACGCCGCAGGGAACGCGCAACCGCTGGCAGATCGACTACATTTTCCGTCGTGAACGGGTCACCGAGACCCGCAACGATGTCTTGCAGATCCAATACCAGCACTTCCTCACCAAGTAACGCGGCACAGTTCGCGAAAAATGACGCACAATGGTCGGCGGCGGGACCGAACCGGCATCTCTCGTTCACGAGAGCCCCGTGACTGTCCCCCGCCAGAAACCTTGGACTGACATCGCCTCCGTACGCTCCCTGCGGCCGGGTCCCTTTGGCGCAGTACCGGGCGATGTCACGGGAGCCGACCGATGCTGCAACGACTGATTCCCCTGCTGGGGCTACTGATCATCCTGGCGATTGCCTGGGGACTGAGCGCCCACCGCAAGCGGTTCCCATGGCGGGTTGTGCTGGGTGGACTTGGGTTGCAGGTCGCCCTTGCGCTGATTGTCCTGCAGATTCCCCTCGGCAAGACCGTATTCGAAACCATCGGGATGGTGGTCACGAACCTGCTTGACTGTGTCGACCAGGGCGCCGGTTTTGTGTTCGGCCAGACCGAGGTCAACACGGCTCAGGGCCCGACCCCGGCGTTCAAGGTCTCCTTCTTCGCGTTCAAGGTCCTCCCGACCATCATCTTTTTCTCGTCGTTGATGTCGATCCTCTACTATGTCGGCGCGATGCAGTTGGTGGTCGGAGCGATCTCGCGGTTGATGCAGAAGACGTTGGGAACCTCCGGAGCGGAGACCCTGTCTGCGGCGGGCAACATTTTTGTCGGCCAAACCGAGGCGCCGTTGCTGGTGCGCCCCTACCTCAATTCGATGACCCGTTCGGAAATCATGGCGGTGATGGTGGGCGGTTTCGCGACAATCGCCGGCGGGGTGATGGCGGCCTATGTGGACATGGGGATTTCGCCGGTCCACTTGTTGTCGGCAAGCCTGATGTCGGCCCCGGCCGCGTTGGTGGTGGCCAAGATCATGCAGCCTGAGGTCGAGCATCCGGTCACGTTGGGAAGGGTGGAGGCGACCCCGCCGGTGGATGCCGCCAATGTGGTGGACGCAGCGGCGCAGGGCGCCAGCGACGGCCTCAAGCTCGCGCTGATTGTCGGCGCCATGGTGATCGCGTTCCTCGCGGTGATTACCATGCTGGATGGTCTGGTCGGCTGGCTGACCGGGCTGCTCAATCCATCGTGGAAGCTGACTTTCACCCGGATCATGGGGTATGTCTCTTATCCATTCGCCTGGTTGATGGGAATCGAGAGCAAGGACTGCCTGGCAGCGGGTGAGATTCTGGGGACACGGATTGTCAGCAATGAGTTCATCGCGTATTTGCAGATGAATTCCGGCACCAACCCGGCGTGGACCGGAGTGAGCGAGCGTACCAAGACGATCCTCACCTATGCGTTGTGCGGGTTTGCCAACATCGGTTCGATCGGGATCCAGATCGGGGGATTGGGGCCGCTCGCGCCGGACCGCCGGGAAGCGCTGGTGCGATTGGGCTTGCGCGCCATGATCGGCGGTTTGCTCGCGTGCTACATGACAGCTTGTCTGGCATCGGTTTTCATTCCCTGACGCGTAGGTTGGCTGGAGCGATGAAGTCGTTCGGTAGCGGGGCTTGATCGGCGACGGGCCAAGGTGCGGTAATCCCGTGGGGTCGGTCGGCATGGAGCCACCACTACGAGCGAGCGTGACGGCTCCTACCCAAGTTGCATGAACTTTGGCGAAAACACTGGCGAAAGTGTCGGTTCGCCGGTACCCCGGGGTGGGTGGCCGGGGGGTGGGCGGGTTTGTTTTTCACCAACGAAGACGACAATCCGCACCACTTCGAGCCCCGTCGCCTTCGACCCGAACCCTCGCCCCGGCATAACCACCCGGTACGGTCCGCCAAACGGGACATCCTCCCGGTCAACACGGCATCAACGAAACGACGGCCAATACCCTCGGCGCGGGCCAAGTCCCCAGCAACGGAAGCCCGGTCTGGCGCCAACCTGTAACCAAATCCTGCAGCCAACACGGCCGAGATCCATGGGACGGGTACTACAGTGCCCGGGGACATCGCAAGCCCCGCCAAGGAAACACAAGGACCGCAAGGGTGGGTCAGATCTAAATCAGCATTGACATCCGCAACCAAATCCCGCAGCCAATCCGGCCGAAGGCCATGGGACGGGTACTTCAGTGCCCGGGGACATCAGGCAACACAAACCCGCAACGAAACCATCCAACCCCACCCCGTGTCGCCCATGACAACCCGCCAAAACAAACAGGGCGCTCCCGATCTACGGAAGCGCCCCGATTGCGTCGAGGGTTCCTCGCCCTACGCCCACTATTTCCCAGGATTTCCCGGGAATGGACCGTACTTCACACCCGCCGCGTCCCAGTGACCCGAAACCGACTGCAATCGACCCACAAAACCGTTCCAATCCTTGCGCTCACGTGGGGACCAACCGATCTCCGCTACCGCGGCCGCACGCGGGAACGCCAGGTACATGGCCTTGCCCAGCGACTTGAAATCCTCGCCCCAGACCTGACCCTCCAGACCCACTACGCGCTTGGTCTCCGCCGCCGTCAGGGTCGTCGGGATCGGATAATACGAATACACCCGCTCGAGCGGCAAGAACCCGCCGATGCACTCGTACTCCGCACCCTTCGCCAACTCCGACTTCGGATCGGCCTGATAGTAGTCCAGATACAGGTGCGACGTCGGCGCCATCACCACATCCTTGCCTTCCTTCGCCGTATCGATGCCGTACTGCTCGCTGCGCCACGCCATCACCGTCGCGTTCGGCGACAAGCCCCCCTCGCGGATCTCGTCCCAGCCGATGATGCGACGCCCCTTTTTCGCCAGAATTCCCTCGA
>CAZYBA010000306.1:0-4479 GCA_964646105.1 uncultured Armatimonadia bacterium | reverse complement strand
CCGCGCCATCAACCCCGCCCCTATCAGCGCGACCGTTCCCACCAAGAAGAGCGAATAGGTGGTCGCCTCCGCCAACGTCAGATGGAACAGGTGCAGGAAAATCGGGATGGTGAGAATGGCACCGCCACCCCCCATCAGACCGAGGGTGACTCCCACCAACGCCATCGCCGCCAAACCGAGGGTTTCCATGATTGCGATCCGGGCCCGCCGGGGCCTGTCAATCCAGAGCGGCCCGAACAGGCCGGGGATTCACCGGACCGCTTTCCGTGTGCCTTTGGCGCAGGAAAACTCCCAACCCGGTGGTGATCCCCCCCGCAACCTGTAAGGGCAACCCGCGGGGTCGCAGGTCGACCCTTGTGGTTGCCCGTGTCCCGCAGCAACGTCCCGAGCCCGTGTGGACATCACGCCCCCGGACGTCGTGATGATCGTCCCCAACAGCCTTTAAGGGCAACCCGCGGGGTCGAAGGGCAACCCTTGTGGTTGCCCGTGTCCCGCAGCAACGTCCCGAGCCCGTGTGGACATCGCCCCCGGACGTCGTGATGATCGTCCCCAACAGACCTGTAGGGGCAACCCGCGGGGTCGAAGGGCGAACCTTGTGGTTGCCCGCGCCCGCGCCCGTCACCGAGACGGTCGTGTGCCCTCGGCGACACCCGCCCGTCACCGAAACCGTCATTTGCCCCCCGGCATCACCAACCCGCCCCGTTCCGCGCGATCGATCGGGGCGCAATACAACGACAGAGCCACCCGGCTATTTCTTTGGCAACGGCTCCATGCGCTCCGGTGTCCGCGGAACCCGCTCGCGCAAGCGATTGGGGCCCGTCATTCCCTGCTTCACCAGATCGAACGCATCGTAAAGTTCGCCGGTGGCCGTGCGTGCCTCGTAACGCAAGGTCCCGCCGTCGATGGTCACAATCTGGAACAACTGCGTATTGCGGGCCTTGCGCCGCATCCACGGCAGCGCCTCGACGTCGTACATTTTCGGGCCGGAAACACTCACCAAGAATACGGTCCCGTGCTCGCCGGTCTTGGCCTGCACGCCGTTCAACAGATTCGACGACCGCCCGTACCCATGGTCGTGGCCCTGCAGCACCAGATCCACCTTGTGCTTGTGTATGATCGGAAGCCACTTTTCCTTGAGGTCCTTGTTGTCGCGCCCCTTTGCCGACGAATAAATCGGTCGGTGGAACACCAGCACGACCCATCGCGCCCCATGGTTGGTCAATACCTGGTCCAGCCACTGCACCTGCTCGTCGAGCTTCTGCTGGGTGTCGAGAACCACGAACCGGACTCCCTGCCAGTCCACGAAGTAGCATGTCTCCTCGAGATCCTTGGGGCCGTTCTCGGGCAACGTAAACCCGGGGCGCCAGTACGGATTCAAACTTCCCTTCGAATACTCGTGGTTGCCTGGCGATGGCAGGCTCGGCACCATGCCGTTGATCCAGCCCCCCGCGTGGTGCCACTCGCTCCATTCGCTGTCGGCACGGGTGTTGATCAAATCGCCTGCATGCACCAACAACCGCACATCCGGTGCCTGCGCATACGCACGACGGATCACCTGCGACCACATCGATTGCAACTCTGTCTGCGCGTCCCCGAAATACACGAACGAAAACGGCTTGGGGGTGGACGACGCAGTCCGGAACTGGAACCACTCCGACCAATGCGTGCCGTCCCCGACACGGTACGCATACAGCGTGTCCGGCTGCAGGTAGGGGAACACCACCGAATGCGCGTGCGCCTTGCCAAGGTCGGTTTCGTACGGCTCCGTGCGCGCGGGGAGTGTGGCCGCCATCTTGCTGTAACGCGGGGTGGCGTCCGCTTCCGTGATCTGCGCCTTGGCCATTCCCGGCATCACCGAACTATCCGTGCGCCACGTGACTGCCACGCTGTAGGCAGGATCTCCCGCCGGAGTCAGGATGATCCGGTCGGGAACCACCCGGGCACCCCACTGGGCCTGTGCTGAAATGCGGGCCAGCTGGGAAGGCAGATCAACCCAGCCGCCCGCGAACGCGGCGGCTGCCAAGAGAACGGCGATTACTGCGGCATGGGAACGAGAGGGGAGACGCATGTTCAAAAACTTACCGCAGTTTCAAACGGGAGGAAACGCCGGACGATACCCAAGTTTGATGACAAGTTTCCCGGATCGTCTGGAACTTTACAGCCCCCGTCGCGTCTCTTTCCTTCGGTGTCGCGATCGGCCCGGCTTTCGTCTCCGATCCGGCTTCCAGTCCCCCGCCTGTTCCCGTTGTCCTCATGCCTTTCCCCGCCCATCCCGCTCCCATCCTCCGCATCGACGATATTGTCGCCAATTACCGCATTCCGACCGCCAAGGCCGCGCCGTCCATCGACGGCGACCTGTCCGACCCGGTCTGGAAAAATGCGTTGCGCATCGACACATTCTTCCGGATGGCCGGTGACGCGCCGGTTGTCGAAAAGACCGATGCCTGGGTCACCACCGACGGTGAGAACATCTATATTGCGTTCCACTGCCACGACAGCCGCCCCGACCTGATCCGCCAGAGCGAGACACAACGCGGAAGCCGGGGTGTCTACGGCGACGATCACATCACGGTGATGATCGACAGCCAAGACCAACGTCGTGGCAATTCCAGCTTCTCGGTCAACCCGATCGGGACCCAGCTGGAATCGCTCGAAGGGGGAACCGCGGGGAACATTACCTGGGCGGGAGACTGGAAGGCCGCTGCCAAGGCGGTCGACGACGGATGGACCTGCGAACTGGCCATCCCCTGGCGCCTGATGCGCTATCGGGCCGGCTCGAAATCGTTCGGCCTGATGCTGCTGCGCTTCCTAAACCGGGAAAGCAATCCGGTGGTCTGGCCCCAGCTCCCGCCGGAAGGGCAGAACTGGAACGCCATGGGGCTGTTCCGCGCGCAGATGTCCCTCCCGGCGCCCCTGCCCGCTGTTCGCCCCAAACCGGTCATCCTCCCGTACAGCCTCACCACGGTGGGGCCGAACCACTCCCGGGGTCGTGTCGGTGTGGATGTCAAGATCCCGCTCGACACCACCATCACCGGTCTGGTGGCGGTCCAGCCCGATTTCCAAACCGTCGAACAGGATGTCGCCAACGTCAACCTGTCCTACAACGAACAATTCGTGGCCGACCGCCGGCCGTTCTTCGCGGAAGGGGCCGAGTTTCTCCCGGACAGCGAACTGTTCTACACTCGCCGGATCGGCATCTTCGACCAAGGTCTCAAGGTCGTCGGGCGCCAGGGACCGACGTCCATCGGTTTTGTGGCTTCCCAGACCGATGCGGGGCCGATGGACCGGGACGCCGTGGCGTTCCAGGTGCGCCAGAATACCGGACTGCTCGGCGGGTACGGGGTCGAGGCGACCCGGGACCAATCCACCGGCCGCGCACGCAACGAAGTGGCGCGGGTCTCCGCATACCAAGGATGGATCACCGGTGATCGGCGAACCACGGTCAACCTGCACCACACCCAAAGCTGGGTGGCGGGAACCGCAAAAGGGCGTGATTCCGAATTCGGGATCCGCAGCGGGGCCGGAATCGGCAAACTGCGCTGGTCGTTCGCACGCGACTGGATGTCCAAGGATTTCGAATCGAACCTCGGCCTGCTCTTCAATCGCGACCGTAACGACTGGCGGGGCCGGGTCTCCATCGGGAACCAGTTCGACCGCGGCCCGATCTTCAACTACGAAGTCGAAGCCAGCGCAGAACGCGCTGTCCGTGACTCGACCGGGGATTTCTTCTACGATTCCCAGTTCGTACGCGCCGGGGGGCAACTGCGCAACGGCCTCGGAGCGGGAATCGACTTCTCACGCGGAAAGCGCAAGGAAGACGCCTCCACCCTTTACAACGACCGGTTCTCCGGCCTTGGAATCGGCTGGAACCAGCGCAGCCTGTTCCAACAGGGAGGATTTCGCTTCGGATCGGGACGTCAGGCGGGGCTGTCCATCCGCAATTTCAGCTTTTCCCAAGGCATTCCGCTGACCCGGGACATTTCCCTGTTCTCCAGCTTCAACCAACAACGCCGCGACCGAACCACCGTCCGCCAGACCATTGTCACCGGAGTCTGGCGCATCGACACCCTGCGCGCGTTTTCCCTACGTCTTGTCTCGCAGAACGGCACCGGGAACGCACTCAATGTCGGGGCGCAGACCGGAACCAATCTCTATGCGGCGTTCTCGCAACGTTCCCGCAGCGGCGGGGCCGACTGGTTCCTCCTGCTCGGCGACCCCAACGCCCCGTCCACCCGATCCCAAGTGACCGTCAAGGTGACCCGACCCTTCTGAATCCCGGATCAACCGCGGTTCGGCGGGGCAGGCGAGCTGCATTGCAATCGGAAAGCCAACCCGCGGTTGGGCATAATGACGACATCCGGCGAAAACCGCCGGACAAGTCCGAGAGGGGGCACCATGCACCTGCCTGTCCATCCCAGGATCGAAACATTGGTCGGCGAAGCCGATGCCCTGTTCGAACGGGTCCACGCCGGCGACACC
>CAZYBA010000305.1:3068-4500 GCA_964646105.1 uncultured Armatimonadia bacterium | reverse complement strand
CGGCGCCGCCGGTCGCGAATATCGCCCCGCCGGACCCTTCGCTGGTCCGTATCGGAACCGCCACCGACAGGCAACGGCCGATGTGCTCGGTCAGGGTGCCCACTTTGGCCCCGGTGCGGACATCGGTGATAACCACCCGCTCGTCGTCGCCCGCCGAAATCAAGAAGTTGCCTGCGAAAGCCACCGCCTCGACCGTGTCGTCATGGGCGTCGATGGAGCGCACCACCTGTCCGGACCGCGTGTCGAGCAACACGAGCGAACCGTCGGCGCCCGGCGCACCTCCGCCCACGGCAAGCAACGCGCCATCCGGCGAAAACGCCAATGTCCGCACCGCATCGGCATCCACATCCCAGCGCGCGGTCCGCGTGCCTTCATTGACCGACCAAATGGTAACGCTGCGGTACCCGCCGACGGCCAATCGTGAACTGTCGGGAGAGAACGCCACCGACCACGACGGAGGCAGGGCAGCGCGCACACCCGGCGACCCGGTCGCTGCGGCAACCGGACGGGTTGGCCTGGACGTCCCCGGCCGGGTGGCTTTGCCCTTTTGGGCGTATACCGGTCCGGCACCCAGCGCGAGCGCCAGGAGCGTGGGACCGGTGCATTGGCGCAGGAGCGCCCGGAACCGCTGGGTTCGCAGCATGGTTCGGTTCAGGCGATCAATTCGCGCAGGTGGCGTCCACCCCGCGAAAGGGTGATGCGCACGCCCTCGGGGGAGGTCAGCGACTCCGTGTAGTCGATACCCAGCGCACGGTAGATGGTCGCCGAGATATCCTCGGGCCGCACCGGACGTTCGGACGGTTCGAAGCCCCGCGCGTCACTCGCGCCCACCACCTGGCCGCCCTTGATTCCGCCGCCCGCCAGCACCATTGAGAAGCAACGGGCGTGGTGGTCGCGGCCGCCGTCCCGGTTGATCACCGGTGTCCGGCCGAACTCGCCCATCACCGCCACCAGGGTCTTGTCGAGCATGCCGCGCTGGGAGAGATCGTTCAGGAACGACGACAACGCGCGGTCGAGGGTGGGGAGCATGCCGTAGCGCAGGTAGTTGAACGCCCCGCCGTGGGTGTCCCAGCCTCCGCTGTTGACCGTCACAAAGCGGACACCGCCCTCCACCAGGCGGCGTGCCAGCAAGAGCGACTGCCCGAGTTGGTTGCGACCGTACGTGTTGCGCACATCGCCGGTTTCCTTCTCGATCGCGAAGGCCGCACGGGCCTCCTTCGAACCGAGCAGGTTGTACGCCCGTTCGTAAAAGCTGTCGACTGCCCGCGAGCGATCCGATGCGGCATCCAACCGGGCGAACGTCGAATCGACCGCATCGCGCAGGCTGCGTCGTCGGTCCATCCGTTCGACAGTCATCCCGGAGGGAAGGTCGAGGTCGCGGACCCGGAAATCGTTGCTGTTCGGGTCGCCGCCGGGCGAGAACGGATCCAGC
>CAZYBA010000305.1:0-3058 GCA_964646105.1 uncultured Armatimonadia bacterium | reverse complement strand
GCCCCGCCGTACATGACCGGTCCGGGGACCGCGATGTAGGGGGGCAACGCGCCCTGCGGTTTCAGGAACTTGGAGGTGACCGCGCCCATGGACGGCACACCGAAGCCCGGGATCGGCACAAACCCGGTCATCATGTAATGGGTGCCGCGTTCGTGGGCCGCTTCTCCCGTCGAGAGCGAACGGACAATCGCCATCTTGTCGGTGTGGGCCGCCAGCAGCGGGAGGTGCTCGCAGATGCGGACTCCGCCGGCCTTGCCCTCGATCGCCTTGAACTCCCCGCGCACTTCCGCGGGCGCATCGGGCTTGGGATCCCAGGTGTCGATATGCGAAGGGCCGCCTCCGAGCCAGATCAGCACCACCGAAGTGGCCTTGCCCGAGTCGACCCCGCCGGAAGACGCCTCGGCGAGGCGGAAATAGTCGGCCATGCCGAGCCCCAAGGCGGAAAGCACCCCGGCCTTGACGCCGGTTCCCAGGAACTGCCGGCGACTGAACTGGTTGTACTCGGCGCAGGCGACTGCCGATTCGGTTGACTTGCTCATTTGTGTTGACTTTCCCAAACCATGCCGCAATTGGTGCGCGGCGCGTTGGCACTTCCAATCCGAACGGTCCGTCGGTCGACCGGGTTCCCGGCGACCGGACCGGTTGCGATCAACTGACGAAGGTGAACTCCCGGGACGAAATCAGGGCCCACAGGAGATCCTGGGCCGCCTCGGCGCGACTCTTGGCCGATGCAAAATGGGCCAGTCCGGCCGCCATTTCCTTCTCGGTCGGCGCTCGGGAAAGGGTCTTTCGGTACAACTCGGCGATCAATCCCTTGTCGTCGAGGTTCTTGCGTCCCAGCAATTCCTCCACGGTCCCGCCCGCAGCCGCCACTTTCGCGTTCACATACGGCGAGTTCAGGACATGCAGGATCTGTACCAACGTTGGTTCGAGCTTTGGTTCCAGTTCGGCCAGGAACTCGCGGTGGGAGCGTCCGAACGTATCCATGAAGTACGAGTCGACCGGCAATGTCAGTTGGGTGGCGCGAGTGGTCGGGGGGAAGTCGCCGAACCGGTCGCCGGTACCGGTCGACTGGTTCAGTATGTCGAGGAAGACCTGGCCGAGCATGGGACGCGGGTAGAACCGCGAGAAGAACCGGTCGTCGAGGGTGTTGGTCGGGTTGGCATCCGCGGCCGTCTGGTAGGTCTTCGAATTGACAATCAACCGAACCACGTGCTTGATGTCGTAACGCTTCGCAACCAACTCGTCGGCGAGCGCTTCCAGCAAGCCGGGCACCGCGACCGGGGACGTTGCCCGCATATCGTCGACCGGGTGGATCACCCCGCGTCCCAGATAGTGGCTCCAGAGGCGATTGACGGTCGCCTTGGCGAACCAGGTGTTCTCGCCGGACGTGCACCAATCCGCGAACATCGCCACCACATCCGGCTGGCGCGTTCGCGCCCCGGGCACGGTTGCCGCGATCGCCAGCGGTTCCCCGGCGCCGAGCAAGGTGGGAGGAGCCACCTGTCCGCGCCGGCCGGTGACGCTCTGGTTGACCACCTGCCCGCCCGGTTCGTACGTTACTATTTCCTCGCCCTCGATCGAGCCGCCGCGGTTTCCGACCTTGCCCATGAACGCCGCGAAGTTCCAGTAGTCGTCGGTGGTCCAGCGGTCGAACGGGTGCTTGTGGCAGCGCGCACAGGCCATGCGTTGTCCGAGGAATGCCTGGGCGACGGTTTCCATCCGATCCTCGGCGGCGCGGTCGATCCGGTAGAAATTCGCCGGTCCCGAATGAAGGGTCGAACCCCGCGCAACAAGAATGTCGCGAACCAGCTGGTTGTACGGCGTATTCGCGTCGATCTTGTCCCGCAACCATTCGGTGAACAGGGCGGCGGTGCGCTCCCCGGTGATGTTGTTCCCCAGGTTGCGCGGGTGAACCCGGAGCAGGTCGGCCATGCGCAACGTGCGCACATCGACAAATTCGGGGGAATCCAAGTACGAGTCGATTATCTTGGCACGCTTGTCCGGAGCGGAATCCTTGGTGAACGTATCGATTTCGGAGGGTTCCGGGAGCTTTCCGCGCAGGTCGAGCGACAATCGGCGCAGGAACTCGGAATCCGTGGTCAGCCGGGACGGATGCACATTGAGCTTGCGCAGGTTGGCGAACACTTTTTCGTCGACAATGTTGTTAGGGACGAGTTTCGGGAACGCTGCGGCGTCGGCGCGGGGGAGGGTGACGAACGACGCACGGATGGTGCCGAGGTAACGGACGATCACGGACGTCCCCCCCCAGCGTTTCCCGGTGATGCGGCCGGCGCCGTCCACTGCGGCCACCGCGGTGTCGGTCGACTCGTAGCTCGCCTGACGTGTCACGTCGACCCGGGATCCGTCGCTGAACGTCGCCACCACCTTGAGCGGGGTGGATGCACCGACCTTCGGGAAGAAGATCTGCGTCGGGCCGACGGTAAGCCCGGTCAGGCGGACATCCTTCTCCGGATCGTAGGGCGCGCCCGCGGCAATCCAGGTGCGCAGGGTGCGGTAGTCGGCCGAACCGGGTGCGAAACGTTCCCCGCCGGCGTGGTTGAGCTTTCCGGTGGCCTTCAGGAGCAGGAGGCTCTTGTCCGGGTCGATCAAGTTCACGCGCCGCCCGCGCGCACCCCGCACGATCGGCTCGTAATCGTCGGTAGGCGCCAGGGTGAGCAGCGACAGTTCGAAGCCGCCGCGGCCGCCGAACTTGCCGTGGCAGCCGGCCGTGGAACACCCACGCCGGTCCAGGATCGGCGCGATATCGCGGACAAACTGCGGTGCGGTGGTCGGTGGGGACCCCTGCGCCCGGACGGGTGCGGCTGCGGCAACTTCGGGTCCGCCGACGTTGGCGATCGCGAGCGCGGTCGCCGCCATGAATCCGGCGGTCATGCGGAGCAGTTTCGGATCAATCCAGGATGCCACGTCGCAGTTCCTTGAAAAACGGTTTTCCTTGGGCGGGCCGTCGGCGCGGGAGCCACGATGCCCATCGGGAGATATCGGCTTCGTACCATGGCAACGGGAGAGCGTCAATCGGTTCTCCCTCCCATTCCGG
>CAZYBA010000304.1:0-4536 GCA_964646105.1 uncultured Armatimonadia bacterium | reverse complement strand
CAACCCTTGCGGCGCTTGCGCAGCACGAAGCCGGTCAGGCCGGCGCCGAGGATGCCCATCGCGGCCCACTCGCCCGGCTCCGGAACCCCGCCACCGCCGCTAGTTCCGGCGGTTGGGCCGAAAGCCGAGCCCCGCATATGGGTGCCAAGATTGGCACCGGTAATCATCGCTCCAGGTGTCAGGACGCCGTTGCTGGTGTTGATTGTGTAGAGTTGCTGTTGATTCGCGGTCCCATTGCCATAAATCCCGTACATTGTGGTGCCGTCGTTGGCCAACACCATCCTTTGATAAAGATTATCAAGAATAACCGGTGTCGCGGAACCCGAATTGTAATCAACAGTATAAAGGCCGCTCTGACTGCTTTTCGTCGCCATATAGATCGTGTCATTCAAAATCGAATAACGACCCCCGAGTGGGACACTGGAGCTGGCTCCCGGGCTGGAATTGATCGAAGTTAGCGATCCCGTGGACGGGTCAATCCATATGGTTCGATCGTTGTTGTAATCAAAGCCGTAAAGGCGGTTTTCCGAGGGTCGATAGTCCATGCCGTAAACGGTTGCCCCGATCGTTCCGACGGACGGTCCGAGAATACCCGTGGTAGATAGTCGTTTCAACGTTGTTCCGCCATCGAAACCATGGGTAACCCAAAATTGGTTGCTCGCCGAATCCCACGTCAGGTTGTTGACGCCTCCCGCCAAGGTAGCGATGGACTTGTACGCACCCGTTGCAAGATTGACGGTACCAAAATTGGTGGCGGTGGAGTTGTCAGCGGACTGGGTATCAGAGAGTATGTACAGCGATTGGGCCTGCCCATCTCGTACTGTGCCAAGAGTGGCCAGAACGGCAACCAGTACCGCGAGTAGATTGGAACCTAATTTCATTTCAAACCTCCCGTGGCGTAGATATTCTGGGCGGTCGGGTTCCAAGCAAGCCCGATGTGGAAGTTACCAGAGGCCAATGCCAGTGCGGAAAAGAATCGTCGATACAAGGACTTGTCCTTTTTGATCGAGGGGCGGGGCATTTAGGAATGGATCACCGACCTGTCACCTCGGTCGGTAACCTGTATAGCAAGAAGCGTTCCCCCCCCCCGCGGTTCCAAAACCCGTCGCAATACGAGGCGGGCGGACATGCCCAAACGCAGAGAGATCCACCCAAAACCAAACCACCCCCGCCAAGCCTTTTCGAGGCCCGGCGGGGGTGGTTGGTTTTTCGGTTGGTTGGATCCGGCGGAGGGATGGCTTCAGACAAAGGGGGCCATCCCACCAACCGAACCGGTTCGCCTACGGGAGCGGCTTGCCGCGGTGGCAGGCCTTGTACTTCTTCCCGCTGCCGCACGGACACGGATCGTTCGGATCAATCTTCGCCACCGGCTGGTTCTGCGCCGCCTCCGCGGCCGCCGCCAGCAGCGCCGCCACCTGCGGATCGGGCAGCGGCACCGCGGACGGTTCGTCGTCCGGCACCGCAACCCCCGGCCCACTCTCCATACCCTGCAGCAAGAGGTCGTAGAGGCTCTGCTCGTCCGGCATCTCGGTCTGCAACTGCGCCAGGAAAAGCTGGCGGACCGTGTCGCCCACCAAGCCGCGCTGCATCTCGTTGAAGAGCTCCAGCGCCTCCTTCTTGTACGCCACCAACGGATCCATCTGCGCATACCCGCGCAAACCGATGCCCTCGCGCAGGTAGTCCATGTTCGACAGGTGCGCAATCCAGGCCTGATCGATGGCCTGGCGCATCAGGTAACGCTCGATGTCGCGCATCACCTCGGGGGTGAGCTCGGTCTCCTTGCGCTCCCACGCCGCGTCCGCCGCGCCGTGCAGCAGCTCGGACAAATCCGCGCGGGTAAGTTCGGCGACCTGCTCCGGCGACACATGCTCGCCCACCGGGAAGACCTCGCCGATCTCCTCCAGCAAGCGTCCGCGCTCCCATTCGTCCGGCGGCGTGCCCTCGGGGCAGCACACCATGATCGACGCGTCCACGGTTTCGTGCAGGTGCCCGAGCAAGGTCTCGCGCAGATCCTCACCCTTCAGGATGCGACGGCGCTCGCCGTAAATCACCTCGCGCTGGACGTTCATGACGTCGTCGTACTCGAGAACATGCTTCCGGGCGTCGAAGTTGTGCTGCTCCACCTTCTTCTGCGCGTTCTCGATCATTCGCGAAAGGATCGGCATGTCCACCGACTGGTCTTCCTCCCACTGGCGCATCAGCATGGAGTTGCTGCGATCACCGAACGCCCTCCAGAGGAAGTCCTCGAGCGAGACATGGAACCGGGACGCGCGGGGGTCGCCCTGCCGGCCGGAGCCGCCGCGCAGCTGGTTGTCGATGCGACGCGATTCGTGACGTTCGGTGCCGAGGATGTACAGCCCGCCGATTGCGCGTACCTTCTCCCGTTCCGCCGCCAGGTCGGCCGGTGCCGTGTCGTCGTCGATGGCCGTGGTGCCGGCACCCGCGGTTCCCGAGCTCTCAGGATCATCGGCCTTGTCGGTCCTGCCCACCACGTGCCCGGCGCCACGGCGTCCGCCACGGCGGTAACTGACATCGCGCGGACCATCGACTCCCGCGATTTCCTGGTAATGGGTGCCGCCCAGAAGGATATCCACACCGCGCCCGGCCATGTTGGTGGCGATGGTGACCGCCCCGGCACGACCCGCCTCGGCAATGATGCGCGCTTCCTGCTCGTGGTACTTGGCGTTCAGGACATTGTGCCCGATGCCGTGCAACAGGCACTCCTCAAGGCGGGGACGATCCGCCTCCTCAATGCTCAGCAGTTCGGCGAACTTGGACACATTGGCGGGATCGGTCATCTTGGAGATGGAGATGCCCAATTCACGACCCACCGACGCGAGTTTGACCAATGTCAGGTCGTTGAGACGCTGGTTGAGCACTTGCGACAACGGCGCATACTTCTCGCCCAGCTCCTTGCGCCGCTTCTCGAGCGACTCGCGCAGGATCATCACCGCGCCGAGCAGCTCGATGGCCTGGAACGACAACCGCTCCGAAACCCGTTCGGACATTTCGATGGACCGGGTGCCGACCAGCACCGGCTGCTGGCGGCAATGGATCTGCAAAAGCTCCATCGCAATCCCGCGCAGCTTGGCCTCCTCGGTCTTGTAAATGACATCGGCGAGGTCCTTGCGGATCATCGGCTTGTTCGTAGGCACCTGAACCACATCGAGGCCGTAGATCTTGCGGAACTCGTCCTCCTCGGTCTTGGCGGTTCCGGTCATTCCGGCGAGCTTGTTGTAAAGCCGGAAGTAGTTCTGGATCGTGATCGTCGCCAACGTCTGCTGCTCGTTCTCGATCTTGATCCCTTCCTTGGCCTCAACCGCCTGGTGCAACCCGTCGGACCAGCGCCGGCCGAACATCAACCGTCCGGTGAATTCGTCGACAATGACCACTTCCGGCTTGCCGTCCTGGTTTTCCTTGACCACATAGTCGCGGTCGCGTTGGAAAACCGCGTGGGCCTTCAGGGCGGCGTTCGCATGCTGCATGTACTGGACATTCTCGAGCGCGGAGATGTCCTCCACCGGGTAGCCCATCTGGACCAGCGCCTGCTCGACCTTGTCGAGACCGGCTTCCGTGAAGTGCGCGGTCTTCGCCTTTTCGTCGACCGTGAAATCCTTCTCGTCGGTATCGGTGTCGTACTTGTCCTTCTTCGCCTCTCCCTGTTCGAGATGGGGCATGACCTTGGTGAAGACATAGTACAAATCCGACGAGCGCTCGGCGGTGCCGGAAATGATCAGGGGCGTTCGCGCCTCGTCGATCAGGTTGGAGTCGCACTCGTCGATGATGGCGAACCAGTGTCCGCGGTGCTGGACCATCTGCTCGAGGGTGGGCGCCATGTTGTCGCGCAGGTAGTCGAAACCGAGTTCGGCGCTGGACGCGTAGACAATGTCGCATGCGTAGGCCTCGCGGCGGTCGAAGACCTGGCGCGCGAACTTGAACCGGTCGTCCAGACCGTCGGCGCTCGGATCGGTGTACTCGGGGTCGTAGAGGAATGTCCCGCCGCCTTCGCCGGTTTCGGGAGAATGGCCTTGGAGGATGCCGACCGTCATGCCGAGGGCGGCGTAGATCGGCCCCATCCAGACCGCGTCACGCTTGACCAGGTAGTCGGTGGCGGTGACCACATGGACCCCTTTGCCCGCCAACGCGTTCAGGTACGTTGCCAACGTCGACGTGAGGGTCTTGCCTTCCCCGGTGCGCAGTTCGGAAATGCGCCCGTCGTGCTGGACCATGCCACCGATCAATTGGACATCGAAATGGCGCATCGACAGGGTTCGACGACCGGCTTCGCGGCAGGCGGCGAACGCCTCGGGCAGGATGGCGTCCAGAGCTTGGTTCCACGCCTCGGTGACATCCTTCTTGGTGCGGTACTGGGACTCGTCTCCCACCTGCTCGCGCACACGGGTCCGGAACTCGTCGGACTTGGCCTTGAGCTGCTCGTCGGTGAGCGCCAGGAACTGCGGCTCGAGGGCGTTGACCTTCTCCACAATCTTGCGGTACCGGTTGACATCACGCTCGTTGTTGTCGAAAAGCTTGCGT
>CAZYBA010000303.1:0-4540 GCA_964646105.1 uncultured Armatimonadia bacterium | reverse complement strand
GCTCTCCCAATTGGACCGCATCACGGTCTAAGTTGCCGAAGCGGAAGCCGTGGTGGATGCGGAAGTTTCCGCGGAAGCACCGGTCGAGGCGGCCGAGGGCAACGAATAACGAATTCGGATTTCCGGTATTCCCCGGTTTGACGGCAGTGGCGACACAGAATCACGCGAGCCAGACCCTCGAAACAGTCAGGAGTCAAAAAACATGTTGAATCGCATCATTCTTATCGGTCGCCTGGTTGCCGATCCGGAGTTGAAGTACACCCCTTCCGGGGTCGCGGTCGCGACCTTCCGCATTGCGGTCGATCGCCCCATGTCCTCGGAAGCGCGTTCCCAAGGTCAGGAACGCCAGACGGACTTCATCGATATCACCGCTTGGCGTCAAAGCGCCGAGTTCGCCAGCCAATATCTTGGCAAAGGCCGGTTGGTCGCGGTGGAGGGTCGCCTGCAGATTCGGGAGTACCAGACTCAGGATGGCCAGCGACGCAAGGCGGCGGAAGTCATTGCCGACAACTTGCGTGGCTTGGATCGCCCGCGGGAAGCTTCTTCCGAAGGTTTCTCCGACAACGACAGTTTTGACGGAGGCGGAAATCGCGGCGGTTACGATCGCCCGTCACGCCCGGCTGCCCCCACTCGGGGACGGTCGGCACCGCCTTCTGAAAACTACGACGATGACATCAGCGATCCGTTTGCCGAGTAACGGACGCTCGAGAGGTAACTGACATGTCAATGGGACGACCCGCAAAGGGACGCAAGTTCAAGAAGCCAAAGCGCAAGGTTTGCTACTTCACCGTTCAGAAGATCGAATACATCGACTACAAGAACGTCAAGCTCTTGCAACGGTTCATCAGCGAGCGGGGGAAGATTCACCCCCGACGCACGACCGGCACCAGCGCGAAGTACCAGCGAATGCTTTCCCAAGCAATCAAGCGTGCGCGCCAAGTGGCCTTGCTCCCCTTCGTCTCCGATCTCGGATAGATACCGAGCATTCACACGCCAAACGAGTCCTGCTCGCGGGACCCGTTTTTATGTAAACAAAAACGCCGGCCCGTTGCGGGCCGGCGTTTTTCGTTTCGATCCTCCCAGACCGATTACTTGTACGTCGACTTGATCAGCGATACCAGATCAGCGGGCACCGTCTTCAGCGTCGATGTCGCCTCGACGATATCGACGCCCTTGACTTCGGTTCCCACCGACGCCGCCGTCTTTCCGAATTCCTTGTTCCGGACCAGTTCCGCGGCCTTCATTCCCACGCGCATTCCAAGTACCCGGTCGAAGAGCGTGGGCGGTCCACCGCGATGGACATGCCCCACCACCGCGGACCGCGACTCCCAGCCGATCCGTTTCTCGATGGTCTCTGCCAAGAACTCTCCGACATTTCGGTTGGAAAGGTTGACATGGCCGAATGCATCGACCACCCTCTCCTCCCCATCGGATGGGATTTCGGTGCCTTCGGATGCCACCACCAACGCATACTTCTTGCCGCGGGCCCGCACGGATTCCAAATGCGCGCACATGGCGTCCACGTCGAGCGGTTCCTCTGGCAATGTCACCCAATCCGCGCCACCGGCCAGGCCGACATACCAAGCCACCCATCCCGCATGACGTCCCATCACCTCGAGAACAATGACACGGCGGTGGGAACGCGCGGTATCGCGCAGGCGATCCAATGCCTCCATGCCGACACCGGCTGCCGTGTCGAAGCCGAAGGTGAAATCGGTCTTGTTGAGATCGTTGTCCATCGTTTTGGGAACGCCCACGGTCGGGACATTGTGCTGACTGTACAGTTTGGCAGCCACCCCGAGCGTATCTTCCCCACCCAGGGCAACGATAGCGTCAAAACCGGCGGATTGGATGTTGTCAAGCACCGCTTGGAGGTCTTCTTCCTTGCGGAAGGGATTGGTTCGGGACGATCCAAGCATGGTTCCGCCCTGGTAGACGATTTCCTCAACGTCGGAGAGGCCCAACGGTTGGTAAATTCCCTTTACCAACCCTCGCCAACCCTCCTGGATTCCGACAAACTCGAAGCCGAAATCCAGACCGCGATACACCACCCCGCGGATCGCGGGATTCAGGCCCGGGCAGTCACCACCGCCCGTCAAGATACCTACCTTCATTTCTGCTCCACCCTTTGGGATGTTTGGCCGGACGCTTAATCAGCGCTCCGGTTCCAAAAGCCCGTAATTGCCGTCGTCACGGCGATACAGGACATTGACTTCGCCGGTTTCGGCGTTTTCGAATACAAAAAAATCGTGGGAAAGAAGCTCCATTTGCGCAACCGCTTCGGAAGGAGGCACCGGCTTGATCGCGAATCGCTTTGAACGGACAATGCGGCCCGTAACCGGGGCGTCTTCCGTCCGATCCTCTTGTCCCATTGCTCGGATCGAATCGGGTTCATGGCCACCGCGGTGATTGGAACGTCGGTTCCGGTCCTTGTACTTGCGGATCTGGCGTTCCAACTTGTCAACCACGCGATCCACCGCCGCGTAAAGATCGTCGCCTCGGTCTTCCCCGCGCAATAAAATACCATCACCGTCGAGTTGGACCTCCACCTTTTGGGTCTTGCCCTCGACAGACTCCAGGACATGGGCGGAATTGATCCTATCGAAATGCGAGACCAACCGACCGACCTTGCGGACTGCATATTCCCGCATGGCATCTGTAACAACGACCCCTTTGCCTCGTACCAGAATTTCCATGTCGATCCTCTTCTTGTTTGTTCAACTCGCTTGCAGCAGGACGACCGCATGCGCAGAGATCCCCTCTTCCCTGCCGACAAATCCCAACCTTTCGTTTGTGGTCGCCTTGACCCCAATACGTTTCTCGTCTATTCCGAGTGCCCCGGCAATACGGGTCCGCATCTCGGGAATGCGGGAACCGATCTTGGGTCGTTCGGCCATCAAACTCATATCGACATTGACAACGCTCCACCCATTTGCTCGCAGCAGACCTGCCACCAAGGAAACAAATTCCAGGCTGGCGCGGTTCCTGTGGGCAGGGTCGTTGTTCGGAAAGTGATGCCCGATATCCGGCAATCCGGCCGCGCCCAGCAGCGCATCACACAGCGCATGCAGCAGTACATCGGCATCGGAATGTCCCTCCAAGCCGAATCCGGCGTCCGGAAACGCGACTCCTCCCAACCAAAGCGGCCGATCCGGGGCACAGCGATGGACGTCGTATCCATGCCCGATCCGAAGCGGGATAGATCCATTGGATTGTGGATTACGCTCACCTGTTCTGAGTTCCAAGAGGGCCTCCAACGTCGATTTATCGGCGGGGCGTGTCAGTTTCGGATTGGCCCCGGACCCAGCGACCAGATGTACCGGATGCCCCATCGCATGGACGAGTCCGGCGTCGTCGGTGACGACACGTCCCTCATCCCGTCCCAGAGTGTGTGCGCGCCGTAACAACTCCGCATGGAAGACCTGCGGTGTCTGGACTGCCCAAACACCATCGCGGTCGACAAAATGGTTGACCTGTTCAAGCGTACCGATGCCGCCGGCGCGGACAAGCGTATCGGGAATGGGAATGGCCAACACGGCGGCTCCGTTCTCCTTAGCGCAATCCACTACCCGACGGAAATCGCTGGGCAGGACGGCCGGTCGTGCGGCGTCGTGCACTGCAATCAGATCACAGTCACCCGCAGCGTCCAGTCCGGCCAATACCGACTCTTGGCGGCTGGCTCCTCCGGCGACACAGATCCAAGGGATGTTGATCTCCGCCAGAGTTAGTTCCGCATGGAAGCGATCTCGTTCGTCGGCAGGCACGACAACGACAATGCGGTCGATGCACTGTGCTTCGGCGCAAGCGGCGATTGTCCAATCGAGAACAGAACGACCGTGGATTTGCTCGAAGAGCTTACCGCCGGTCGCCCCGTATCGAACGGCGCGGCCCGCCGCTGGTATAAGGGCGCACACCCCGGCCATAGTCATCCTCTACCGTATCGTCACCGCGAATGTGAGCAAAAATCATTTTTCCGGCGGTGGTTTGAAGCAATGATGCGACAACGATGTCGACGGTTTCGCCGAGATGCCGTCGCCCGCCCTCCACGACAATCATGGTTCCATCGTCGAGGTAGCCGACCCCTTGGCTGGATTCGCGCCCCTCCTTGACAATCAAGACCGAAATCTCTTCGCCGGGCAGAACCACGGGTTTCAGGGCATTGGCGAGTTCGTTGATATTGAGAACAGGAACCCCTTGCAGTTCGGCCACCCGGTTCAAATTGAAATCGTTGGTGACCAGCATGCCCCCGAGCGCCTTGGTGAGCCGGACCAAGCGCGAGTCGACGTCCTCGTTGCCTGGCGCGTGCCGGTCGAAGGTCCGGACGGTCAGCGTGAGTTCCTTCTGCATCTGATTGAGGATCTCGAGTCCGCGACGTCCTCGAGCGCGCTTGAGCGAGTCCGCAGAGTCCGCGATGTGCTGAAGTTCCTCGAGTACAAATCCGGGAACATAAATGGTCCCATCAAGAAATCCGCACCGGGCAATGTCCGCGATTCGACCGTCGATGATGACATTCGTGTCGAGGACCTTGAATTGTTCCTTC
>CAZYBA010000302.1:0-4543 GCA_964646105.1 uncultured Armatimonadia bacterium | reverse complement strand
GACCCCGTAGTCGTCGGCGGCGAGTCCGATCCGGTACCAGGCGTCGGCGTGGTCGGTCTTGACCTTGACGAGTGCTTCGAAGTCGGCAATTGCCTTGGCGAGTTCCGGGAGCGCTTTTCGCCCGCTTTTGCGGTAGTAGGCCAGTCCACGGCTGAAGAGCGCGTCGGCATTGTCGGCCTTTTCGGTGAGGACCGCGGTGTAGTCGGCGATAGCGCTGTCGAATTCGGGACCGCCCTTGGTGGGGGTGTCCTTGCGTGCAATTCCGAGGTTGAACGTGCATTCGGCTCGCGACAGCAGCAGTTCGATGTCGACCTTGGGCTTGCCGGCGTCGATCAGCTTGGTGAAGTCGGCGGCGGCGGACGCCCAATCGGAAAGCGACTTGTGTGCCATGGCGCGCAGTCCGAGAACCGTGGTGTCGGTCGGGGACTTGGCGAGGATGGCGGTGTAATCCGCGATGGCGGCCTTGGTGTCGGGCTTGGGAAGCATCAGGTAAGCCGCGGCACGGTTGGTGAGGACCGCCACCAGGGTTTTGGTTTCCGGGTTGGATGCGATCACCTTGCCGTAGTCGGCGATGGCCTCGGTGTACTTCTTGAGCGCGAGTTGTATATCGGCGCGGCTGAGCAAGGCTTCGGTGTTGGCCGGTTCCTTGGTGAGGATTCTGTCGTACGCGGCTGCGGCGGCGGTGTAATCCGCGGCGGCCTTGGATTTGTCGGCCTTGCGGAACGCGGCGGAGGCCACATTGGCGAGGGTCGAGGGCTGTCCACCGTCGAGCTTTGCGGCGGCTTCGAAGTCCTTGAGCGCGGTGTCGAAGTTGCCCTTTTCGAAGTGGGCGACCCCCCGGTTGACGTACAGAGTCGACGATTCCTTCGCGTCCGGTGCCTTGTTGATGAGTTCGGTGTACTTGGCGATGCGTTCCTCGGCCGGGAGTTTGGTGCTCGGGTCGCTTTCGAGTGCCAGGACTTTGAGTCGTTCGATGTCGGCGCGGTCCGTGTCGGCGGGCTTGGACTTGGCGAGGTAGGCATCGAAGTCGGCGACTGCTTCCTTGAATTTCTTCAGGTTGAAGAGCGCACGTCCCCGTCCCTCGTACCCGGACGGATCGTCCTTCTTGGCGTCGATGTACTTGGTGTAGAAGCCGACCGCGACATCGAACTTTCCTTGGAGCGCCCGTCCGTCGGCGAGCACCAGGTTCATGTCAGGTTGGTCCGCCTTGAGGGCGAGTGCCTTCTCCGCGGCGACGATCGCCTGGTCGAGCATGTCGCCGGGCTTCGATCCGGCGTTCAGGAACGCCGCGGCGGCGAGGTCGTGCCACGCCACGGCATCGGTTGCGTTGGCGGCCAGGAAGGTCTTGTAGTCGGGAATGGCGGCCGCGTAGTTGGGCGGTGTCAGGTTCATGTACGCCGCCGCGCGGAACTTGTAAACGTCCTTGGGCTCCGGATTGGGCACCCGCTTGAGGAATTCCGAGTAGTCGGCGATGGCCTTGGCGTAATCCTTGAGTTGGATGTAGGTGGCGGCGCGGTCCTTGAGCATGCCGTTGTCGGCGGGCTTGAGCTGCAGCACCTTGGTGTAGTCCGCGGCGGCTTCCGCGTAGCGCTGCTTGGCGAAGTAGGCGGCGGCCCGGGCGGCGTAGGCTTCCGGAACATTCGGATTGAGCTTGAGGCCTTCGTTGAGGTCGGCGATGACCGCATCGGTGTTGCCGGCGACCCGGTTGAGGTCGGCGCGGCTGAAGACCGCCGCCATCTTTTCCTCGGGGTTGGTGGAGGTGGCGAGAACCACGCCGTAGTCGGCGATGGCCTTGGCGGTGTCGGCAGGCTGGATGCTCGAGTAGGCGATGGCGCGGTTGAGATAGGCGGAGGTGCGCTTCGGATCGGCGGTGATCACTTCGCCGCAGTCCGCGATGGCCTCTTTCCAATTCTGCAGCGTGATGTAGCAGTAGGCGCGCTTGTCGTAGGCTTCGAGCAGGAGGTTCTGGCCTTGGCGCGGGCGGGGCTTGAGTTCGATGACTTTCGAAAAGTCGGCGGCGGCCTGCTTGATGTCGGCGTTCGGGATGTTGAGAAGAACCAAGCCGCGGTTGAAGTAGCCTTCGGGAGCGGTGGGCTTGAGTTCGATCAACTTGGCGAAGTCCTTGAGGGCTTCGGGGTAACGCTTGAGGTTGAAGTAGCAGGTGGCGCGGTCGGCGTAGGCGGATGCGTAGTCGGGGCGCTTGGCGATGGCGGCGGTGAACTTGGGCAGCGCTTCGGCGAACTTGCCTTCCTTGACCAAGGCACGGGCTTCGGAAACCAACGTGGTTTCGTCCTGAATGACACGTGGGGCCGCGAACGCGGGTTGCGGGGTTGCTGCCACGGTGGCGAGACCGAGGGCGGCGAGGGCGAGAGCGAGGACGGTGTTGTTCACGACGGATCGTTGCATGGGAATCTCCACAGTAATTCTACCGGGTAAGACCGACGGGAAAACCGTTCGGTTCCGGCAAGTTGGACGGCGCCCGGGGGAGATCGCTCCCGATACCCCGCTGCCCGCCACGATGTCACTAGTACGTCATTTTCGGAGCGGACCGGCGCTTTCCACCGTGACGGAAGTCACAGGTTGAGGGGCTGCAACTCAGGTTCTTGCCGTTTCGCGATGGGCCGTGTGGTCTCTTTTCAATGAACCGTGGCGCAATCGTCCCGCCGGGCAGAACACGATCGCCGCGCAAAGGCAACCGCCAATCCATGCAGAGTTCTGCGCGTTGCCGGGTTGGGGGGACGCAGCCGGAACTCCGCAGACAGGCGGGACGGTATACAATGGACCATGTTGCGTTCGGAAGTGCGTCCACAACGATTGCGTTGGACAAGGGAACAAACCAGATCCCTTGCTACGTCGGGGCTTCTGCCCGTGGCCGAGTTTGAATTGATGGACGGTGAGATTCTTCCGAAAATGCCTCAAAATGAAACCCATGTCCGAATGGTGGTCCTTCTAATGCGTGCCTTGGTTGCACTCTTTGGATGGGATTTTGTGCGGAGTCAAGCTCCCGTAGCCATCGGTCCATACGACGAGCCGGAACCGGATGGCGCGGTAACCGTTCAACCTGCGTCGGTTTCCCTTGCGTAGGACACCCCTTCGGCCGACCAGATCCGCTTGATTGTCGAGATCTCGGACAGCACCCTCGCCTTCGACCGTCACGAAAAGGCCGCCCTATATGCATCGGCCGGCATCCCCGAGTACTGGGTG
The DNA here is from genome assembly GCA_964646105.1 of uncultured Armatimonadia bacterium. Taxonomy (GTDB): domain Bacteria; phylum Armatimonadota; class Armatimonadia; order Armatimonadales; family Armatimonadaceae; genus CAIRTT01. The sequence continues at coordinate 1,339 of CAZYBA010000302.1, read as the reverse complement.
ATCGATCCGACGGGTCGTCGCCTCTTGGTCCACCGCAAGCCCCAACCCGACGGGTACGGCGCGCTCGAGACCTTGGCCGAGTCCGAATCCGTCTTCCCGCTCGCCGCACCCGGTCAATCGCTCGCGGTTTGCGATCTGCTGCCCTGAGGAGTTCCCGCTAAGGCAACCGGCCGATCCCGTTTGCCGCGACTCTGTAGTGGCTCTCCTCACAACGAATGCCGCGTAGGACGTCGCCATCGCCGCGGTTTCGGTTGCCGTTTAGTTGCCATCAATCTCTCGCGTTCGCGTTGCGGTGACCCTCGCCAACCCCACAAACAAATGTGCGCGGCAGCCGCTGTGGCTGCCGCGCACCTTTCTTCGAATGTTCAACGCGCACTCGGTGACAGGCGACCGGGTGTGGGCGCTGTCAGCCGGGTGTCACCACTCCGTCACCACGCCGTCCGGAGTGCGCCAGACCGGGTTGCGCCAGCGGTGCCCTTCCTTGGCGCGCTCGCGAACCTTTTCCTCGTCGATCGTGATCCCCAGACCGGGCTTGGACGAGCGCAGCACATAACCGTCCTCGTACACAAACTCGCCCGGATCCACCAGATAATCGAGCACATCGGAACCTTGGTTGTAGTGGATGCCGAGGCTCTGCTCTTGGATGAAACTGTTCGGAGTGCAGAAGTCGAGTTGCAGGCTGGACGCCAAGGCGATGGGGCCGAGCGGGCAGTGCGGGGCAACCGCCACATCCCACGCCTCCGCCATCGCCGCGATCTTGCGGCACTCCCAAATCCCTCCGGCATGGGAGAGGTCCGGCTGGATGATGTCGACATGCCCGCTGGCGAGCAGGTGCTTGAAATCCCAACGCGTGAACATGCGCTCGCCGGTCGCGATCGGCACACTGGTCGCGCGCGACAACTCCGCCAGCGCTTCGTTGTTCTCCGCCAACACCGGCTCCTCGAAGAACAGCGGGCGGTAGGGTTCCAGGGCTTTCACGAGCGCCTTGGCCATTCCCTTGTGGACCCGGCCGTGGAAGTCGATCCCGATCCCCACCTCCGGACCGACGGCGTCACGGACCGCGGCGAGACGTTCCGCCGCAGCGTCGATCTCCTTCGGCCCCTCGATCCATTCCATGGGGCCCGTGGCGTTCATCTTCATCGCCCGGTAACCCTCGGCAATCCGGGCCTTGGCCTGCGCGGCAACGTCCGACGGATGGTCGCCGCCGATCCAAGCGTAAACACGCATCTTGTCGCGCACCGGACCGCCCAGCAGTTCATAGACCGGAACCCCGAGCGCCTTGCCCTTGATGTCCCAGAGCGCCTGTTCGATGCCGGAGATCGCACTGGTCTCGATCGGA
>CAZYBA010000301.1:0-4547 GCA_964646105.1 uncultured Armatimonadia bacterium | reverse complement strand
CCCGCGGCGGAGCCACCGGGGGTGGGGCGGTTTGGCGGAGCGCCGGTGCGGCTTGGGAAACGGGTTTCGAGGGGGCTTGCGCGGTCGGGATGGCGATGATCATCGTGGGGCCTCGGACTTTTCCCGGGAGGCGGCTGCGACTGCGGATATCCGGTCGGGATTCATCGACTTCTCCCTTTGGCGACGGGCGACGTTCATCGGTTGAAGACGAACTCCTTGGCGTTGAGCAGCGCCCAGAGCAGGTCCTCGGCACCGACAACCGGATCCTTCGCCGCGGCGAGCCATTCGGTTCCCTTGCGGATTTCGTCGGCGGTGGGAAAACGTCCCAGCGTGGCCAATGTCAGTTCCTCGACAATCTGGGCGTGGCCGGCCTTGCGTTCGATCAACTTGCGGACACGTCCCCCGGCGGCCCCCAGCTTGTTCTGGACAATCGGGCTGTTGAGGAGCAGCAGCGCCTGTCCGACACTGGGCTCGAAACTACGTTCGCATTCGCAGGTCGTGTGTCGTGCCGGGCGTCCGAACGCATCCAGGAACGCCGACGCGACCGATGTTTCCTTGAGCTGCGCGGCGCGGGTGCCGGCGGGGTAGCCTTCAAAGGGTTCGCCGGTTCCGGTGGCGTCCCCGACCGCATCGAGCAGCGGCTCGGCGCCGAGCCGGCGCGGAATGAAGCGGGTGTGGTAGCGGGTGTCGCGTGCGTTGCCCGATGTGCTGCGCGATGCGCGTTGGTAGGTATCGCTCAGGACAATCTGGCGCATGGTCCGGCGCAGGTCGTAGCCGTGGGTGCGCAGGTCGGTGGCGAGGTGGTCGAGCAGAGGGTCGTTGGTGGACGGGTTGGTGACCCGGAAATCGTCGACCGGTTCGACCAGCCCGCGTCCGAGGAAGTGTTTCCAGAGGCGGTTGGCGAGCAGTTTGGCGAAGAACGGGTTTTCGGGGGCGGTCATCCAGTCGGCGAGGGCGACACGCCGGTCGGCGGAATAGTCGGCGGCGAGGGGCTTGGCGTCGAGGGCCGCCGGCAGGACGCGACCGGTGCCGCGCGGGTGCCAGATTTCGCCCCAGGTGTTGGTGCCCACCACCTGTTCCTGCGGTTCGGCGCCGGGCTTGCTTTCGACGCGGGCGAAGAATGCCGAGATCTGTAGGAATTGGTCCTGGGTCCACTTCTCGTACGGGTGGTTGTGACAGCGGGCGCACTGCAGCCGGACTCCGAACAGGGTTTGTGCGGTGGCTTCGCCGAGATCACGCGGGTCTGCGGTCGGCTGGTACATCTCGGTGCCGGCGCGCAGGAAGTTGACGGGGCCGTTCTGGAACGCGCTGCCGGTGCTGGTGAGGAGTTCGCGGCTCACTTGATCCCAGGGACGGTTTTTCGCCACCGCGTCCTTGATCCACCCGTGGTAGGCGTCGACTCCCTTGGGGAACAGGGTTTTCTTGGCCACCCGCAGCAGGTCGGCCCATTTGAGGGTCCAATGGTCGACATAATCGGGGTTGCCGATCAGGGAATCGACCAGTTTGGCGCGTTTGTCGGGGGTGCGGTCGGCGAGAAATGCGCGGACTTGGTCGGGGGTGGGCAGTCGGCCGGTGATGTCGAGCGTTGCCCGCCGCAGGAATTCGTCATCGGTGCACAGGGGGCCGGGTTCGAGTCCGAGGGACGCGGCCTTCTGGTTGACGAGGCGGTCGATTGGGTTCGACGACGGAGCGGGGGTGCGGGGGCTTCCGAACGGCGTGGTGGTGCGGGCGACCGTGAACGCGCCGCCGTAGCGGACCACGACTGCGCCTTCCCCCGGGGCGACCGAAGTGGCGGTGCCGTCCCTTTCGACCTTGAGCAGTCCGCCGTCCGCCGAGCTGAAAAGCGTTTGCGCGGTCACGTCGCGTGTGCGTCCGGATTGGGTGGTGGCGACCACTCGGTACCGTTGGGTCTGGCCCACCGCCAGTGTCCGTGCGTTGGGGAAAACGTCCAGACGTTGGATCGGGTCGGGGGTGGCGGGGCCGGGTGCGCCGGCGGCGATCCAGTCGCGCAGGGTGCGGTATTCGGCGGAATCGGTGGTGAATCGGGGGCCGCCACCGTGGTTGGCACCGCCCACCGCCTTGCTCAGGAGCAGGCTTTGCTCGGGTTCGGAGCGAGAGATTCGTCGTCCCGAAGCGTGTCGTGTGATGGCCAGCCAGTCGGAGTCGGGTTCGTAGCCGAGCAGCGAGAGATGGAATCCGCCCCGGCCGGCGTTGGCGCCGTGGCAGGCCCCGGTGCTGCAGCCGGCTTTCGCGAGGACCGGCACCACATCGTCGAGGAAGGCGGGGGCCTTGCCGGCGCGCACCGTCACCGGGATGGTGGTGGTGCCGCCGACGGTGGCGACCACGATTTCGGTGACACCGACCCCGCGTGCGCGGACATTGCCTTGATCGTCGACCGTGGCGACCCGCGGGTCGGCGGACGTGAAGAGGGAATCCCCGGTGGCGTCGGCGGCGGTGGCCCCGGGCGCTACCCGGTCGACCAGGAGGCGCGCGGTGGCGTAGGGGCCGTCGAGAACAATCGGAGCGCCGACGGATACAAGGCGGATCCGGGCGGGTTTCGGCGTGGGTTTGGGGGTGCGGAACGGTCCGGGGCCGGCGAGTGCGATCGAGGTGGCGATGACGGTGAGGGCGAGTGCGGCGAAAGGCTTCATCGGGTTGCCCCTCCGAGATTCGGGATGCGCCGGGGAAGGCGGGCGGTTCCGTAGGGCGGGAGCGCGGATGGGATCGCGACGAGAACGGCGGGGAGAGGTCGATCCGCGCGGGATTTGCGGTGGTTGTGCGTCGGCGTCAACGGAACAGCTCCTCCATGATCGTGCCGCGGCTGATCGCGATCGGACGTTCCTGCAGGTCGGTCACTTCGGTGTGGGGGTCGATGCCCAGGCAGTCGAAGATGGTGGCTCCCATATCCGATGGGTAGAACGCCTTGGAGTTGGGGAAGCCTGCCCATTCGTCGGTTTCGCCGATGGTTTGTCCGCCGCGGACCCCGCCGCCGGCGAACACCCCGGTCCAGACCCATTGCCAGTGGTTGCGCCCGTCGGCCGTGGCGGCGTTGTCGGCGGCGCCGGTCACCGCTTTTCCGAGAACGGGGTTGCGTCCCATCTCGCTCATCACGATCACCAGGGTGGAATCGAGCATCCGGCGGTTGTGGAGATCTTCGATGAGGGCGGAGAACGCGGTGTCGAACGGTGGGCAGTGCCGGTCCATGTTGGCGTCCTCGGACGCGTGGTAGTCCCAGTAGTTGACATTGTCGCCGAGGTTGGCCTGTACAAACGTGACACCGGCTTCTCCGAGGCGGCGGGCGAGGAGGAGGGTTTGCCCGAACGTGTGCTTGCCGTAGCGCTCGCGCATCGGCTCGGGTTCCTTTGCCAGGTCGAATGCGTCGCGGACCTTGGGGGAGAGGGCGAGGTTGAACGCCTTGGATTGTGCGTCCGCGAGCTGTCGCACCTCGACATCCTTTTCGAGGTCTCTCCGTGCGTTGTCGACCGACTTGAGGAGGCGCTGGCGGTCGGCGAGTCGTTCGACGGTCATGCCGGCGACGGGGACCAGGTCGGGGACTTGGAACTTGGGATCGTTGGGGTCTCGCTCGATGATCCACGGGTCGAATTTGGAGCCGAGCCATCCGGCGGTTTCGCCGGCGATGGGGGCTCCTTCGAAGCGCATTCGGTAGGGCAGGTGGACTGCGGACGGGAGGCCGCCGGGGGCGGGGCGCAGTGCGGAGACCACCGACCCGATGGACGGCCAGTCGTTGCGGGTCGCGAAATTCTTGAAAGTCGCCGGGCGTTCGTCGATGCCGGCGAGCAGCAGTTGGTGGCCGGGGATGTGGTTTTCGTCTTCCTTGCCGAGGGTCATGGTGCGGACCAGGGCGAGGTGGTGGGCCACTTTGGCGGTTTTGGGGAGGCGGCTGCCGAGGACAACGCCGGGAGCGGATGTCTTTATGGGGGTGGCGGTGCCGCGGCATTGGGACGGTGAATCGGGTTTGAGGTCCCAGAGCTGCATCTGGGGCGGCCCGCCGGGCAGCCAGACCAGGATCACCCGGTCCGCGCGGCGGCGTCTGGCGGCGTTGCCGATGGATTTCGCCAAGGCATCCGGGAGCATGGCCCCGATGGCGCCGAGAAATCCGATTTGCAGGACTTCGCGCCGGACCATGCCGACGTTGTGGAGGTGCGGCTTCATTGTCGATGGTTCCCCTAGGGGATCGTAGCCGGTTTGCGGGCCGGGGTGCAAGGCAGGATGGCAAGAAGCGTTGTCAATGACGCGGAACTGGTAACCGAACCGGGTGTGTGTGGGGTTAGGCGGCGGTTTCGAGGGGATGGGTTTCTACATACGGGCCGCCGGCCTCACTCCGACTGGTGACGTCTGGGCGACACGGTTGGGGTTCGCCTCGTTCTCGTTACGGCATTCGACTTCGTTTATTTTGGTAACGTCCCGGAAACGCGATCGACGTTACGATCATGTCATGTCGATCCGGTCAAGCTGTGGGAAAACACTGCCGTCGGGAGTTTGGAACCCTGTCGGCACTGGCTTGTCAGCCGGTTCCCTGACTATTT
>CAZYBA010000300.1:0-4569 GCA_964646105.1 uncultured Armatimonadia bacterium | reverse complement strand
TCACTACTCGAGTCATGATTTTGAGATTTCGGCCTGAGGCCTGACCGTTCCTGCGGCGCGATCCGACGACCGGGAGTGCGGTATAGTTGTTGTTTGCGCCGGCGAAGGCGCCCCGGTTCAAGTCGGATGGAAGACAACCATGTTTGACACATTGGCGGAAAAACTCCAGGCGGCCTTTTCGAAGTTGCGCGGCAACGCGAAGCTGTCCGAGGCCGACGTCGACGAGGCGCTGAAGGCGATCCGTTCCGCCCTGCTCGAGGCGGATGTCCATTTCCGAGTGGTCAAGGGGTTTGTGTCGCGTGTGAAGGAACGGGCCGTCGGGGAGAACATTCTCGAGGGGTTGCAACCCGCACACCAGGTGGTCAAGTTCGTCCATGACGAGATGGTGCGGACATTGGCTGGCGACGACGCGGTCGGGCTCGACACGCCGCTGCCTTCTGCGTCACTGACCTTCGCGCCCAAGTCCCCGAGCGTGATCATGCTGTGCGGCCTTCAGGGTTCCGGCAAGACCACACTAGCGGGAAAATTGGCCAAGCGCTTGCGCGGCGAAGGCAAGCAGGTGTTGCTCGCCGCCTGTGACATCCAGCGTCCGGCTGCGATACAGCAGTTGCAGGTGGTGGGTGGCCAAGTCGAGGTGCCGGTGTTTACGATTCCCGGTGCCGACGCCTTGACGGTGGCGAAGCAGGCGCTCGAATACGCGCGCGAGCATCGTCTCGACGTGCTCCTGCTCGACACGGCGGGACGACTTCATGTCGACGACGACCTTATGGACGAGTTGAAGGCGATCAAGCAGTCCACTCAGCCATCGGATACGTTGCTGGTCCTCGACGCCATGACTGGCCAGGACGCGGTCAATGTGGCGTCACGGTTCGAGGAGTCCATCGGAGTCGGCGGTTTTGTGCTCACCAAGGTGGATGGCGATACACGCGGCGGTGCTGCGATATCGGTCCGGGCCGTCGTGGGCAAACCGGTCAAGTTTGTCGGGGTCGGTGAGAAGATGGACGCATTGGAGTTGTTCCATCCCGACCGCATGGCGCAACGCATCCTCGGAATGGGCGATGTGCTGACCCTGATCGAAAAGGCGGAAGCGGCAGTAGACGAAAAACGTGCTGTCGAAATGGAAAAGAAACTGCGTCAGGGCAAGTTCGATTTCGAGGACTTTCTCGAGCAGATGCAGCAGATGCGACGGCTCGGCCCGTTCGAGCAGTTGTTGAAACTCATTCCGGGGGTCGGCGCCCAACTCAAGGACGTCGATTTCGCCGCGGGTGAGAAGGAGATGGCAAAATTCGAGGCGATTGTACGCTCGATGACACCGCGGGAACGTCGCCATCCGGAGTTGATCAACGGTTCCCGCCGGAAGCGGATTGCCACCGGTGCGGGAGTTCCCGTTCAGGATGTCAACCAAGCCCTCAACCGGTTCGAGCAGATGCGCACGCTGATGCGCGGGCTCGCGGGTGGTAAGATGCCGTCGATTCCCGGAATGGGACCGATCCCGGGGATGCCGGCAGCGCGTGCCCCCAAGAAAAAGGGGAAAGGCAGCTCCGGACCGGGACGGTTCCGTCCGCCCTTTGTTCGTTGACGGAGATGTCCGTCACTATTTCAGGAGAGAATTAGTTACCATGGTGAAGATTCGTCTGCGCCGCGATGGCGCCAAGAAGCGTCCGTTCTACCACGTGGTTGCCGCCGACATCCGGCGCGCCCGTGACGGTCGTTTCATCGAGGAACTCGGCTACTACAACCCGATGGTTGCGGCCGATGTCGAACCGATTTTGGAACTTAAGGAAGACCGAGTGCGCTATTGGCTTGGTGTTGGTGCGCAACCTTCCGAAAAGGTAGCTTCCTTGTTGCGCAGGAAGGGTTTGATCGCCGCCACCGAATCCAAAGCCCAGGCCTGACCTGAGGCTGGCAGACAAGGACCATCCCGCCGTTGAAGCAGACCGTTGAATTCATTGTCCAGCAGCTCGTCGACTCCCCGGATGACGTCGAGGTGGTGGAGATTCCCGGCGATGACGCAATGACCTATGAAGTGCGGGTGGCTCCGGACGATCTGGGGAAGGTGATCGGCAAACAAGGCCGTATTGCCAACGCCATCCGGACCATCATCAAGGCCGTTGCGATGAAAGACAAGCAAAAGGTCTTCGTGGAAATCGTCGCCTGATTGCTTCGCGCGGGCCGATGGTCCGCGAGGTCGAAACTGAATACCCCTACCCTACCCGACTCGGTCTTGGTCGGCGAGATCACCTCGCCGTTCGGGATACGAGGCGAAGTGAAGATGATTCCCTTGGTGCGCAATCCCGAATGGTTGCGCACCTTGTTGTCTGTGGACCTGCTGGCGCCGGGAACGGCAAGCAGGTCACTTACCATTGAATCCATGCGCCGGCATCACGGCGTGTATCTCGTCCAATTCCACGGCATCGACCGAAATGCAGCGGAAGGTCTGCGCAATTCCGAGGTACGCGTCCCTAGGAACTTGCTCCCGGAACTTCCCGCGGGCGAATGGTACGAGTTCGAGCTGCTGGGCATGGCGGTCACCACCCAGTCCGGAGAATCGCTCGGCTGTATCGAACGCGTCCACTTCTCGGAAAGGGCCAACGACATTTGGGAAACGTCGGTCGCAATGATCCCGGCGATAACGCAATTTGTCGTGTCGGTCGATTCTGCCCGACGAACCGTGGTCGTCATTGACGATCCGGGACTGCGCAAGTGAATCCTTCGTTGCATGTCGACATCGTCACACTGTTCCCCGAGATGATCCGGCAGGCCGCGTCCCACTCCATTGTCGGCCGGGCACTCGCGTCGGGCGTCTGCACACTGGGCACCGTCGATCCCCGCGACTTCACTACGGATCGTCACCGCAGCGCCGACGATTATCCGTTCGGGGGCGGCGCCGGCATGGTGATGAAGCCCGAGCCCTTGGTGGGTGCGATCGAGTCGGTCGTTCCGGCCGGTTCGGGGATTCCGGTGATCCTGCTTTCGCCCGACGGAAAGCCGTTTTGCCAGGAAACCGCGCGTCGCTTCGCCGGTCTTCCGCGCATGGCGCTGGTCTGCGGTCACTACGAGGGCGTTGACGAGCGGGTGCGGGAAGGCTGGATCACCGAGGAAGTGTCAATCGGCGACTACGTTCTGACGGGTGGCGAATTGGCGGCCCTGGTAATCCTTGATGCCACGGTCCGATTGCTGCCGGGGGTCCTCGGAAACGCGGAGTCCGCCGTGGACGAATCGTTCGGAGACGGGCTTCTCGAGTACCCGCACTACACACGTCCCGCGGAGTTTCGCGGAAGACGGGTACCCGACATTCTGCTGGGTGGGCATCACGCGAGGATCGCAGATTGGCGACGATCCCAATCCCTGGTGAGAACTCGTTCGCGAAGACCCGATCTATGGGGTAAAATTGTCCCGCTGTCAAAACGCGACCAGCGTTTGCTGGAGGCTTTCGACAGCCAAAAACCCCAGTCGTACGATGCGGCCGGGGGCTGTGCGGTTGAAACCGCGCAGGGTGCGGCGGCCTCGTCCGTCGTGGTGCCCGAACCTGTGTCCATCCCGGCCGTCTGGTCGGAGCCGACCTCCGGGGGGAGCGCCGAACCGGTGACGGAAAACGAAACGAAACCCGATTCGGAGTTGATTTGAGATGGCAATGTTGAATGCGGAAGTGATCCGCGAGATCGAGACCGCCCAGAAGCGGTCGGATGTGCCCAAGTTCCGCGGTGGCGACACCGTGCGCGTGCATGTCCGGGTTGTTGAAGGCGGCAAGGAACGTATCCAGGTGTTCGAAGGCGTGGCCTTGGGGCGCCGCGGGGCAGGGATCCGCGACACGGTCGTGGTCCGCAAGATCACCAACGGCGTTGGTGTGGAGCGCACGTTCCTCGTACACTCGCCCCGCCTCGACAAAATCGAGGTGATTCGTCGTGGGGCGGTGCGTCGCGCCAAGCTGTACTTCCTCCGCGACCGCGTCGGCAAGGCAGCCCGCATCAAGGAAGACCGGTCGGGACGCTTCGCCGATTAATTTCGGTGCGGTAACAAGATTTCAGGCGCAGCAGAATTGGAACCAACCGACGCGTTTTCCAATCCTTCCCTGCCACTGATTTTAGTCGCGATCTTCGTGTTGACCGCGGTTCGGCTTCTCCTCCGGAGAACCGAGTCCGCGGTTTCGCGTTTCTTGGCGATGTGCGTTGAATCGCTGACATTGGCGCTGGGCTTGGTTTTCCTCCTGTTAAGGCCTTTCGTCGTCCAAAGCTATTTCATTACCGACTTGGCGATGCGCCCGACGCTGGAACGCGGCGATTTCATTCTGGTCAATAAACTGCTTTACCGGTTTTCGTCGCCGAAACAAGGCGACACAGTAGTCATTCGGGATTCGAATGTCGTCGATTCCGGCCCCACTGAAATTGTCAAGCGCTTGGTCGCCTTGCCCGGTGACACGATCGAGATACGGGCAGGAGAGATCGTGATCGGCAGTCGGACATTCCGCAATGCCGGGATCCGTCAGGTTCTGGGAGTGTCCCTGCCTTCCCGGAACGAAACACCGGCGGATGTCCCGCCCCTTCGATTGGCAAGCGATGCCATCTGGAT
>CAZYBA010000299.1:0-4569 GCA_964646105.1 uncultured Armatimonadia bacterium | reverse complement strand
GCCAGCGTTTTCGGCGAAAATCATGCAACCTGGGTACGCCTGCCGCCCGCGTCGGGCCGCGTCCTCGGGTGCCCTCTTTGTTTTGGGAAGCCATGCGCGTTGTCTCCCCACGCGAGGCGGCCGTGACCCACCTTCACTTGCTGGAAGACACGGGCAACGCGGGGGGGCGGGTCGGACGCAGGAACCTGGGGAACTGATTCTCATCGACGTTGATGAGGAACTTGGCGTAACACACCCACCCACCCCCCGCCACCCACCCGGGGGTACCGGCGATTTGACAAAAACGCCAGCGTTTTCGGCGAAAATCATGCAACCTGGGTACGCCTGCCGCCCGCGTCGGCCCTGACAATCCAAGCCGAGCCCAAGGATCGTTTTTCAGACCAGTTTCCCAATGCTACGCGGTCAACAACCGCACCACGCCCGCCGCCAGCAACGCCCCGGCCAATGTCGCGCACGCGTTCACGACGTCGTTGTTCATCCACGGAATTCCGCCCGCGTGCGCCGTCGAAACGCCGCAATGCTCCCGCGCCTCGGTCCGCGCATCGCAGGACGGGCAGCGACGCATGGACTGGACCGTGGCTCCCAACAACGAATCGAGCAGCGCACCGGCAAACCCGGCAACCGTCGCTGCGATCGACAATCCGATGTCTCCCGTGACACCCCCCCCAACCGCAGCCACGACAAATGCACCCGCCAGTGCCGCCGCCGTTCCCGCCGCACTCACCGCCCCCGACTCGCCCGAGCGGGCCGGCTTCCAATCCGTTATCCGACGCGGGTTCCTGCCCCAAAGCGAACCGATTTCGGTCGCCCAGGTGTCCGCATTGGCTGTGGCCAACGCCCCCAGCATCGCTGCGAGCAGCATCGGGTTTCCCGGCCACAAGCCGATCTCGACCGCCGATAAAGTCGCCACCCCGCCGTTCGCCAGCACCTGCACCGCATCCCGCGTCCCGCCCTTTTCGAATCCCATCGCTTCTTTGCGACGCTTTCCTAGGCGCGACAACAGGGTCGAAGTCGCAAAGAATGTCAACAACGCCGTCGTTCCGATCACGCCGCCACCCGTTGCATGGGCCCAGCCCACCAGAGTCGCCGCCACCGCCCCGGATACCGTCAACGCGCGCAAACGCCACGCAACGAGGGCAACACCCGCTGCCAAGCCCAGATCCACTGCCGGATGTACCAAGCCGTTCATGGGATTTCGCCCCCTTGGGTCGCGAGTCGGCAAATCGGTTCGAAACAGCCCGGTCCAGAGTGGTCGAGGCTCAGGGACGCGTGGACAATCCCACCTCCAAAGCCGTTTGCCCTGAGTCTCATCGCTTGCTCACCACCGGGGAACGATTATCGTAAAACCGCCACAGCCGATCGGCGGCCTTTGTGATTCCGATCCGGGTCGTGGTTGCCACATTTTCCGATGGGACGGGTTCGCCAACCGCCAAAAACAGCTCCGACTCCGGGTCAAGCAGCGGGAGGTGATCGTGAAAATGCTTGCGGATCCCGAGGAACCGTGTCAACCGGCCCGGTCCCGCCCAGTGTTCGCGGGGCATCTCCGTGCTCTCGAGTGGCTCCACCGCCCGGATCAGCACTGCCTCGCCGACACCTTCCACTTGGGTCACCACGTTCAAGCAATGGTGAATGCCGTAGTTGATGTGGACGTACGCCCGGCCCGGCGGACCGAACATCGCGGAATTGGCGATTGACTTGCCCCGGAACGCATGACAGGCGGGGTCGTCGTGGGTGTACGCCTCGGTTTCGACAATGCGGCAACACCGTTTCGAGCCATCGTCGAGACGCCGCACCAGCAGGGTGCCGAGCAAATCCCGGGCGATTTTCGGTGTGGGACGCAGCAGGAGTTCGCGCGGGAACGGTTCCAAGGGAGCAAGGCATGGTATCACCGTAACGCGATGCAGGGTGTGTTGGCGGTTGACAAGCCGGCGGGGTGGACCAGTCAGGACGTGGTCTCGAAGGTGCGCGGGATTCTCCGCACCAAACGGGCAGGCCATGCGGGCACGCTCGACCCCGATGCCACGGGAGTGCTGGTGGTCGCGGTCGGTGCCGCAACCCGCCTGCTGCCTTGGCTGGATCTCGAACCCAAGGAATATGTCGCCACCGTTTCGTTCGGATCGTCCACCACCACCGAGGATGCGTCGGGGACAGTCACCGCGACCGCGGATGCTTCGGCACTCGACTGGGACACCTTGAATGCCGCCGCGACCCGTTTTGTCGGTGAAATCGATCAAGTGCCGCCGATGGTTTCGGCGTTGCACCACGAAGGCAAACGTCTCCACGAACTCGCCCGCGCAGGGATCACGGTGGAACGTTCCCCGCGGCGCATCGTCATTCACGACCTGCTACTATCCGACTTCCAACCGGGTGTCACCGCCACCGCGTCCCTGCGGGTTGTCTGCGGCGGCGGGACCTATGTCCGCACCCTCTGCGCCGATCTGGCGTCCGCGGTCGGATTGCCGGGGCACATGGCTGTCCTGCGCCGAACTCGCGTGGGGGCGTTCCGGATCGAACAGGCTGTCCCGATCGCCGATGTCAAACCCGAATTGGTCCTCCCGGTGGAGGCCGTTCTGGGGCATTTCCCCTCGTGCGCGGTCGACCCGGACGGGGTCGCACGCCTGCGCCACGGAATGGACGTCGATGCGCCGGAGGGATGGGCGGACTACGAAACAGCGGTGTTGCTCGCCGACGGTCGCCTGATCGCGCTCGCTGCCTGCAAGGGCGGCAAACTGGCCCCGTTCCGCGTTTTCACGGGGGACTCCCCCGCGTGACCGATCGATTGGACACATTTCCCTTCGGCCTGCCCGTCTGGGAACCGGGATCCGCAGTCGCCTTGGGAGTTTTCGACGGTGTCCACCAGGGGCATCGGGCATTGGTGAACGCTGCCGCTGCCGCGGCCGAAACCCATGGCGGGCCGGTCGCGGCAATGACATTCGATCCGCATCCCCTCGACATCCTGCGCCCCGGAAGCGACGTTCCGCTGCTCGGAACCGTCGGCGAACGATGTGCCTTGCTACGGGATGCCGGAGTGGAACAGATCGCGATCGCCCGTTTCTGCAAGGAGTTCGCCGCGCAATCCCCGGAAGCGTTTGCGCGCAACATCCTGGTGGAGCGCCTTGGGGCGCGGACCGTGGTGGTGGGAGACGATTTCCGCTTCGGGGCGGGGCAGGCGGGCAACACGGCCGTGCTGCGCGAATTGGGCCACACACTTGGGTTCGATGTGGTGGTGGTCCCCGAATGGCGTCTCGACAACTTGGCGGCTCGCTCGACGGTGATTCGCGGTCTGCTCGAATCCGGGGACGTTGCGATGGCGGGGAGATTGCTGGGGCGCTCCTACGCATTGCCGGGGATTGTGGTTCCGGGGCGACGTCTGGGGCGAACCATCGGCTTCCCGACGGCGAATCTCGGGGCGGAACCGCGGCGTGTTGTTCCGGATGCCGGGGTCTACGCCGGATGGGCCCACGGATCGTTCGGACGCCGGATGGCTGCCGTGTCGGTGGGGGTGAATGTCACGGTCGACCCGAACGCCGAACCGACGGTCGAGGCGCATCTGCTCGATTTCGACGGTGACCTGTACGGCCAGCGGATTACAGTGGAGTTCTGCGAACGTTTGCGCGGGATGGTCCGCTTCGACGGACTGCCGTCTTTGGTGGCGCAGATTCGGGCCGATGTGGACGCCACCCGGGGCCTGCTTTCAGAAAGCACCGACCGCGCCTTTGGATAAAGCGTACTACGTCCAGATGCACCGTCTGGAAGACAGCCACTGGTGGTTTGTCGCCCGGCGGGAGCTGGCTTGTTCGGCGCTGCGCCGTTGGTGCACGGTGCCCCGACCGGTGGTGCTCGACATGGGTTGCGGGACGGGGGGGACCCTCGACCGCTTGGTGGAGTTCTCGGAACCCACCGGAGTCGATTTGGAGCCGCTGGCGTTGTCGCTCTGCCGTTCCCGCGGTCACGAGAATCTGGTCTTGGCGTCCGCCACAGAACTGCCGTTTGAGGAATCGTCCTTCGACGCCGCGTTGGCGCTGGATGTGCTGGAGCATATTCCCGATCACGAGGCGGCGGCGCGGGAGATGGCACGAGTCCTGCGTCCCGGCGGCGTCGCCGTGGTGACCGTCCCCGCCTACCGCTTCCTCTGGAGCGGTCACGACGTTGCGCTGCACCACCAACGGCGTTATGTCCGGAGCGAAGTGCGTGCCTTGCTCGAGTCGGCGGGGCTTGAAGTGCTCTGGGAAACCTACACCGTCACCAGCCTGTTCCCTGCGGCATCGCTGGTGCGGACATGGAAACGTTGGACAACGCCGCGGTCCGCCGAGCCGGTGGCGGACACCCAGCCGACCCGCCCGTGGCTGAATCGCCTGCTGACACGTGTCCTTCTGGCCGAAGGACGCTGGACATTGCGCAACCCCCTGCCGTTCGGGTTGACCGTCCTCGCAGTGGCCCGCAAGCCGATTGAACCTTCTGCCGGCGCTTAGGATTCGCGGCAATTCGAATCGGAAGCATCCGTGGGCTGGCCGCGTGATTCGTTTGTGGGATGGGGAAAACACACGCTTCAGTGGATTTGATGTATTT
>CAZYBA010000298.1:0-4593 GCA_964646105.1 uncultured Armatimonadia bacterium | reverse complement strand
CACGGGACGGGTACTTCAGTGCCCGGGACTGGCGGACGACGATGGTCCAGTGCCCGGGACGCGTCACGGCATACCAGGCTTCGCGCTCTGGCTTAAATTTCGTCGGCACGGGCAACCACAAGGGTCGCGATGCAACCCTGTGGGTTGCCCTCACAAAGGAGATGGTTCCGGTTACAATGGCCCCATGCCTGACAACCCGCGACTCGGGGCCGCCGAGCTTCTCGAGCTTGCCCGTTGGAACACGCCCACGGTCTACAACGGCTGGGAACAGATCACCCGCCGCGACCCGGGCCGCGACGGCTTCAATGTCGAGCCGGTCACCGATTTCATGCCGGGGATGGGCGCGGTTTGCGCGTACGCGATCACGTTGGTGGTGCAGCCGGGCGAGCCGGCCCACGCCAAGGCCAACCCGGACGCCTGGCTCGAATATTGGAGCTACGTGGCTTCCGTGCCCGGCCCCAAGATCGTGGTCACCCAAGACCTCGACAAGCCCAGCACCTGGGGATCGGCGTGGGGCGAGGTGAACGCCAGCATCCACAAGGCGCTCGGGTGTGTCGGGGCGATTGTCGACGGCGCAGTGCGCGACCTTTCCGAGATGGAATCGATCGGTTTCAAGGCCCTCGCACGTCGGACCTGCGTGGGCCACGCGCACGCCGTGCCGGTGCGCTGGGGATGCCCCGTGGAGGTCTTCGGACGTTCGATCGAGCCGGGAAACCTGATCCACGCCGACAAGCACGGTTTTTTGGTGGTCCCCGAAGAAGACGAGGCGCAACTTTTGGATGCCGCGCGGTTCATGGATACCAACGAATGCAACACCTACCTCGCGGCCGTGCGTTCGGGCACCCCGCGGGACCCGCAGGCGATTGTCGCCGAGCTTGCCGACGCCCGGGCGCGTTTCCGCACCGCGGCGCGGGAACGTTTCCAGCGCGCAGGCGAGTGGTAGGTTCGCCTGACACGGGCACCCACCGGATCCTTTCATGAACAAGAAACCCCAGTCCCCCTGTCCTGGTTGCGGCGCGTTCGCGCGGGTCTTCGAGAACGGCCAATCGACCTGCGCCTACTGCGGCGCCACCCTTCCCCCGTTGCCGTTCACGCACAACGGCGGCATTTGCGAGCTCGAGACCCCGCTGCGGGTCGGCATGCGCGCCAAGATCGAGGGCAAGGAGTATGTGGCCATCGGTCGCCTGGCTTGGGATGTCACCGTCGACGAGGTCGAGTACCCGTGGGAGGAATGGGTGCTGCTGAGCCAGGACGGGGAAGCGCGATACCTCGAGTTCGAGGCCGGCAAATGGACCCTGTCGCAAGCCTGGCCGGATGGTCCCGATGTCGAGCAGCGGGTGTGTGTCGAGGGGGCGTTGATCCAGACTCCGGTGGGCGAGGCCAAATGCTTTGCGTCGGGGCTTGGCCGCTTGTGCGGAGCGCAGGGCGAGATTCCATGGCCGATCCAGATTGGCTTGCGGACCCCGTATGCGGATTTCCGGGTGGGCGACACCGTGCTCTCGGCCGAATGGGACAAAGGCGAGATCGAGTGGTACCGCGGCCGGCGGATCGACTCGGTGGACGTTCTCAAGATGTTCGGCCTGAACACGATGGCTGAGGAGCAGCAGACCCTCCAGCACACCAAGTCGGACCAATCCCGGTTCGGGTGTCTTTCGGTGGTGTTGGCCGTCTTTGCGTTCTGCGGCTTCGCGTGGGCCGCCAACGTGCCCGGACGGACCGTGGCGGTACAGTCCGCCGTCACCAACCAGATTCCGGAGACGGGCTTGGTGTTGCCGAAACTGTACCTGTCGCCGGGAGGGAGGGTGCATCGCCTCGAACTCTCGACATCCGGCCTCAGTTCCTCGTCGGTGTGGGTGCAGGCCGTGCTCGAGGACAGCGCCGGCGCGGTGTACGACCAGGATGCGGAGTTCTGGGACGAGTCGGGGTACGACGACGGGCCCTGGCACGAGTGGGTCACCTCGTCGAGGGCGGAGTTCAAGGTCAAGCAGGCCGGTTTCCATCAGGTGCGCTTGAAGGCGGATCCGGAGCTCGCCGGTTCGGCCTATCCCGTAACCGTCCGGATTGCGTCGGCGGCAATGGACCCCGCGCCCCTGGCGTGGTTCGGCATCTTTGCGATGCTGGTCTCGGTGGTGTCGTTTGTCTTGTCGGCGCAAAAGCGGACCGCGTGGTCGGGAACCGCGCGCAAATGAAGACATTGCCCTACCTGATCCTGACATTGGTGATGGTGGTGCTGTTTGTGCTTGCCTTGCTGGCGTCCTGGCTGGGCTGGTTTGTGCGTCCCACTGCCAACACGCTCGCGCAGCGCAATGCGGTGCGCAACCACAGTGTGCGGATGGGTTCGCGGTACATGGGCAGCGGTCCGCATTTCGGGAAATAGGCGAACGGCGGCGTGGTTCAATCCCCGGGCTCGGGTCCGGGAGTGCGCCGTTACGGTTTAGGAAACCGGGTGTGACAACGGTCCCACGGCCGGGTCGGGCTTGGTGTGAACGGGAGGAAATGATGCGAACGTTTTTGGCAACCTTGGTGCTTGGTTTGGGAACCACGGCCGCGTGGGCGCAGGCGGATGCGTCTCGCTCGCGCCCGGGTCTTCTGGACAGCATTGTGTCGACATTGGTCTTCGGGGTGATCGGTATCGCGCTGGCGATTGTCGGGTTCAAGTTGTTCGACCGCGTGATCAAGGCCGATATCGAGAAGGAGATTTTCGAGAACAAGAACATGGCCGCGGCGTTGCTCGCCGGCGCGGTGGTTCTCGGGGTGTCGTTGATCGTCGCCGCAACCATCCATTCGTGAATCCGGTCGGGCCGGGTGCGGGGTCGGCGGAACCGAATCTGCCCACCGAGCCTGCAAGCCCGGCGTCGCCCCGGGAGCGAACCGAGGCGCTGGCGCTGCTGTCCACGGTCTTTCTGGTGGCGTCGTGCGGTCTGGTCTACGAACTGCTGCTGAGCACCGTCTCGTCGTACCTGGTGGGCTCGAGTGTCACCCAGTTTTCGCTCTGCATCGGGACCTTCGTGGGGGCGATGGGCCTGGGGTCGTGGCTTTCGCAGTTTGTATCGCGCGGGCTGTTGCGTTGGTTTCTCGGGGTGGAATTGACCCTGGCGCTGGCCGGCGGCTTTTCCGCCTGGGCGCTGGTGGCGTCCTACGCATTCCTCGGGGCCGGCTACTGGGTGGTCTTGTTCGGAACGTTGACCCTGCTCGGGGCGCTGGTCGGGATCGAGTTGCCGCTGTTGACGCGTCTGCTTTCGAATTACGGAAGTTTGCGTTCGACCATCGCCAACGCGTTGTCGTTCGATTATGTCGGCGCGTTGGTGGGTTCGGTGGCGTTTCCGCTGGCGCTGCTCCCGTGGCTGGGAACATCCCGGACCGCATTTGTCATCGGCATGGTGAACCTGGCGGCGGTGGGGATCAATGTCTGGGTGTTCCGCCATCGGCTGCGATCGACTGCCGGGCCGTGGGCGGTGCTTGCGGGGCTGGCGGCGGTGCTCGGGACGGGCCTCGCGGTGGCGGACCGTGCGACCCATTATTTCGAGCAGCGTTTGTACGACGATCAGGTGTTGATGGCCAGGCAGACGCGGTACCAGCGGATTGTGATCACCCGCAACCGCAACGATCTGCGGTTGTATCTGGACGGCAACCTGCAGTTTTCGTCCGTGGACGAGTACCGGTACCACGAGGCGTTGGTGCATCCGGCGATGGCGATGGCGCCGTCGCGTCGTGAGGTGTTGGTGCTGGGCGGCGGGGATGGTCTGGGGATCCGGGAGGTGTTGCGCTGGCCGGATGTGGGCCGGGTGACCTTGGTGGATATCGACCCCGAGATGACCAAACTGGGGAAATCGTTCCCGGCGTTGCGTCGTCAGAACGCCGGCGCGTTCGACGATCCGCGGGTGCGGGTGGTGCACCGGGACGCGTTCGCGTTTCTGCAGGAAGACACGACGTTTTACGATGTGGTGCTCGGGGATTTGCCGGACCCGAACAACGAGTCGGTGGCCCGGTTGTACACGCAATCGTTCTTCACGATGGTGCGTCAGCGGCTGGCGCGTGGCGGGATCTTTGCCACCCAGGCGACATCGCCGTTGTTTTCGCGGGATGCGTTTTGGTGTGTGGCGCGCACCGTGGAGGCGTCGGGGATGCGTGCGACCCCGTACCACGCGTATGTGCCGAGTTTCGGGGAGTGGGGTTGGGTGATCGCGCGGGTGGGGAGTCGTCCTCCGGTGCCGTCCCTCGCCGACCTGCCCCCGAGCATCCCGTTGCGCTGGGGTTCCGTGGACGCGTTGTCGGCGGCCCTGCGTTTCCCCAAGGACATGGAGCGCATCGATGGCCCGGTCTGCCGTCTGGACCGCCTGGAGATCCTGGGCCTGTACGAGCAAGGCATCCGCGACTGGGAGTTGGACTGAGGGGGGGCGGCTCGGGAGTTACCCGGCACGTTGCCATTCCTGGACTCAGGGATGAAAAACGCGACGGTGGTCCACCCGGCAGTTTTGAAGACATCGTGGTCCGACACGCCCCAGACATCCACCACCGGGTACTCATACTGCCCTTCTTCAACAATGGTCAGATCTGGCGTGCTGCGCTTCAAAAAGCCGCGCACGTTGCGCC
>CAZYBA010000297.1:2209-4611 GCA_964646105.1 uncultured Armatimonadia bacterium | reverse complement strand
CACACTTTGATCGGCTCGATCACGGGAGTCGGATTGACGTGGGCGTGGCTTTCCGGGAAGGAAGCCAGTCTCGAGAAATTCCTGGACACCCTGAAGGGTCTGGCGCTTGCGCCGATGGTGGGCTTTCTCGGGGCGGCGTTGTTGTTTACGATCCTGGCCCGCGTGGTCAAGCGGCGCGAGTTGTTCAAGGAACCGCCGCGTGGTTCCGCGCCTCCTCCGTGGCCGATCCGCCTCTTGCTGATCGCCACCTGTACGGGGGTTTCCTACGCCCATGGGTCGAACGATGGCCAGAAGGGGATCGGGTTGATCATGTTGATCTTGATCGCCTTGATGCCGGGACGATTCGCGGTCAACCCGAAATTGGGGGAATCCGATCTGCGGGAGACCGTGGCGATTGTCCGAAAGGCCGACGCAGTCATCGCATCCGGATCGTTGGCGACGCACGAAAAGGCCGAGGACACACGCAAGCGTCTGGCGAAGATCGCCGATGCGATCGACGGAAAGGCGACGCTCTCGGCTCTGGCGGTGGACGAGCGCACGGCGTTGCGCGTGGATGCCCTGAAGGCGGCGTCTGCGTTGAAGAAAATGGCGAAGACCAAGGGCCTGTCCAAGTCGGATGCCGCGCTTCTTGACGAATGCCAGTCGGCGGTACGTTCGACGGTGGAGTTTGTCGAGGCCTGGGTGACCGTCTTGGTCGCGCTCGCGCTCGGTGTGGGAACGATGATCGGTTGGAAACGGATTGTGGTGACGGTCGGGGAGAAGATCGGCAAGGCGCACTTGACGTATGGTCAGGGTGCGGCGGCCGAGTTGACCGCCATGACCACCATTTTGGCTGCCGATGTGATGGCGGCTCCGGTGTCGACGACCCATATTTTGTCTTCGGGAATCGCCGGAACCATGGCGGCGAACGGGTCGGGGTTGCAGGTGAAGACTGTCCGCAACATCGTGTTGGCGTGGGTGTTGACTCTGCCTGTCACCATGATTCTCTCGGGGCTGCTTTACTGGGCCACCGCGGGCCGAAACCTCCAATAGGCAGGAGCGCGTACGCGGGACCTACCCCCTGTCCGGACCGGTATCACCATTCGTTTCGTTGAGGCCACGGGATGGTCGCCGGTCCGGGGCGGTTGGCGTGATGGAAATGCCGACCGTCTATCCAGACATCGAATCCGCGTCGGCCGTCGTGATACGCGTCCTCCGGAATCGCAGGGTTGTCCCAGGCGATGCAGATGCGGTGAGGGCCGGCAGTCCAATTGTCGAGACACCATCGGTCGAGTCCGGCGGCATCGGCAAGTGGTCGCAGGATCAGCGCTTCGGGGGTGTACTCGATCCCGGCGAGGATTTCCGCCACCCATCGCTCCCAGGCGGGTGCACCCGGTGATGGTCGGTCGAATTGGCCGTTTGTGAACGACGCGACGATGTTGTCGCGATTGGGCGGTGGTGGCGGCGGGGACGATTCCACGGATTGTCGGTAAAGGCGATGTGCGACGAGCCGTGTCAGCCATGGATCGTCGCATTCGAAGCGAGGGTGGGAGTCGGGTCCCTGGGCTCCGTGCGCTTGGAGCAGGTCGTGGACAGGGTTGTCGGACGCACACCATTTGCGGCAGTGGTGGACCGCTTCGTTTTCCGAGGGTGCGACCGACCAGGCGAAGGTGAAGAGTCGGCGTGCGCCACCGGCCAGGTGCCCGAAGAGATCGTCGCCTGCCGGAGCGATTCTCACATGGTGTCGGTCTCCGGAGTTGTGGTTTGGAACACTCCAGCGGGCCTTGATCTCGACCGCGATGTTTTGGTCGGTGGGATTGCGCAACCAGAATGCACAGACAGCGCAGAGGTCGGGTGCAATGAAGCGGTCCTCGACAACCTGCAGTTCGGATTGTGCACAGCGTGCGTTGCGCGAGACGTGGCTTGGGCGCCAGATTCCGGCTTGCGGTGCCACTGGTTCGCCGTCGGCCCGGATCTCGACCCGCAGAGGGCTCTCGAATGCATCTGGTGCGCGCAGGAACGTTTCGGGGAATCCCCAGAGGTTGCCGGAGCAGGTTTGGTGCCACGGACCGTGTGCAATCGTGTCTTGCGCATCGAGCGGGTGTCTCAGGAGATCGTCGAGGCGATGGTCGCGTGGGTCTAGGAGCATGACGCAGGTCCGGAGGATTGGGATACCGGTTCGGTTGGAGCGGGGTGCCCCGTGGGAACCGATCCCTCAATGGGTCAAGTGTACCGTTGTGGTATCGGATTGCGGCGGGCTCCGATGGGACGTTTTTACTGCGCATGGGCGATAGAATCGGCCCATGCCGGAGCCATTGCGGGTGCAGCGCCAGGTGTACGTGGAGCGGAGTCCGCAGGACGTTTTCGCGTTTTTAGCGGACCCGGGTCATTGGGAGCGGATCACGGCCGACCCTGCTCCGGAC
>CAZYBA010000297.1:0-2199 GCA_964646105.1 uncultured Armatimonadia bacterium | reverse complement strand
AATGTGTTGGAAGTGCATGGAACCATCAAGTACGGGCGGTGTTGGTCCTGCAAACCGCGCGTTCCGGTCGGTCCGCGTCCATGACCCTGTTTATCGAGGAGTGCGATCCCGGCGCGATGGCGAGTGTTGAGCGTCAAATCTCCGGGCCGTTTGCGCAGTGGGTTTTGCGTAGGCGCGTTGTGGCGTTCCAGGATGGGGCGTTGGTCAAAGAACAGGTCGAATACCGGTTCGCTGGTGCCAAGGGTCTATTGCCGGAGCGTTTGGTTCCGTCGGGAGCGGTTGACGCGTGGCTGGAGTACCGTCAGCAGGCGGCCAAGCGCATCTTGGAGCAGTTGATGCGCGTGCGCGGTGTTTCCACGGTCCGCTGATTTCCGGAGTGGTCAGTTTGTGACGAAATTGACGAGTTTTCCGGGGACGACGACCACTTTGCGGATTGTTTTGCCATCGAGGTCGGCGGACACCTTGGGGCATTCGCGTGCTGCGGCCTCCATGTCGGCGGCGCTTGCGGCGGCGGGCATGTCGAGCTTTTCGCGCAACTTGCCGTTCACCTGCACGACGACGGTGACCGTGTCTTCCGCGGCGAGGGACGGATCGCTTTCGGGCCAGGTCCCGCGGTAGAGGCAGTGGGATCCGCCGAGCCGTTCGTGGAGTTCGTCCGCGACGTGGGGTGCCATCGGAGCGAGGAGGTGTACGAGGGCGAGTGTGCGGCGGGATGTCCGTTGCCGTGGCCGGCGACGAATTTGCGGAGGTTGTCGAGGAGGATCATCAGCGCGGAGACTGCTGTGTTGAAGCGCAGGTTCTCGATGCTGTCTCCCACCTTGGCGATGGTTTGGTGCACTTTGCGTTGCAGGTCGCGGCCGGCGGGATCGTCGGGTTGTGCGGCAACCGGGGTGGCGTTCGCGACGGCGACGACGGTATCCCAGAGGCGGTTGAGGAACCGGAAGGTTCCGTTCATGCGTTCTTCGGACCACTGGATGGTGTCCTCGAACGGTGCTTCGAAGAGGATGTAGAGGCGCAGGGTGTCGGCACCGTACTTCTCCGCCATTTCGTCCGGAGTGACCGACGTACCTTTGGATTTGGACATTTTCAGCCAAGCGAAGTCGACTTCGATGTTCTCGACTCCGGCGGATCCGTCGGACTGTCGGACCTTGCGTTGGGCGGCAATGGCATGGTTGCCGGCTTCCCAAGCGGCGATCCATTCCTGGCGTGGGTACTGGAGGAAGTCGGTGGGTTTTACCGCCTTGTCGGTGCCGGCGACCACGGGGGTGAGGGCATTGAGCATGCCTTGGTTGCGCAGGCGTTGTGCCGGTTCGGGGGAGTCGCACAGTCCGATGTCGTGCAGGAATTGGGTGAAGAACCGGCAGTAGAGCAGGTGTCCGACGGCGTGTTCGCGTCCGCCGATGTACATGTCGACGGGCATCCAGTGGTCGGCGTTGGCTTTGTCGAACGGGGCGTCCGGGTTGTGGGGATCGGTGAAGCGGAGGAAGTACCAGGACGAATCGACGGAGCCGGCCATGGTGTCGGTTTCGCGTTCGGCGGGTTGTCCGCAGCGGGGGCAGGCGGTGTTGACAAAATCGGGGATCGATGCGAGCGGGGATCTTCCGTCGGGTCCGGGTCGGTAGTTGTCGACATCGGGCAGCAGGACGGGGAGTTGCTCTTCCGGGACCGGGACGATGCCGCAGATTGGGCAGTGAACGATCGGGATCGGGGTTCCCCAGTAGCGTTGTCGTGAGAGAAGCCAGTCGCGCAGCCGGTAGTTGACACGTCGGCGTGCGTAGCCGGTGCCGTCGAGGGCGTCCAGGACCACCGGAACGGTTGTGGACTTGTCATTGGGAAGCCCGTGGAACTGCTCGGGTCCGAGGTCGTCGCGGAAGGTTCCCCCTTCGGCGAATGCGCTGTCGAGGGAGTCGTCGGTTTGTTCGGGGGATTGTCGATAGACGAGTCGGACGGGCAGGTCGAATTTTCGTGCGAATTCGAAGTCACGCTGGTCATGGGCGGGGACCGCCATGATGGCGCCGGTGCCGTAACCCATGAGTACGTAGTCGGCGATCCAGATTGGGATGCTGTCGCCGTTGACGGGATTTTGGGCGTATGCGCCGGTGAAGACACCGGTCTTGGGCCGGTTTTCGGCGGTTCGGTCTTGTTCGGATGTCTTGGCTGCGGAAGCGACATAGGCGTCAACCGCGGTTTTTTGTGCGG
>CAZYBA010000296.1:0-4621 GCA_964646105.1 uncultured Armatimonadia bacterium | reverse complement strand
GCGGTCGGCGACAAGGCCGGCCTGGCCCGTTACGGGGACGCCACCGTTCCGATGGACGAGTCGCTGGTCTTGTGTGCATTGGATTTCTCGGGTCGCGGGCAGGCCTATGTGGACCTTCCGTTTTCGGACACGCGCATTGGCGGTTTCGCCACCGAATTGGTCGAGGAATTCTTCCATGCGGTGGCAAGGAGCGCCGGCCTGACCCTGCACGTTCGCCGGATTGCCGGCACCAACGCGTTCAAGGCGTTCGGGCGTGCACTGCGCGCGGCAGTCGCCCTCGACCCCCGCGTAACCGGGATACCATCCACCAAAGGCAGCCTGTGATCGCAATCATCGACTACGGAGTCGGCAACCTGCGCTCGGTCCAGAAAGCGTTTGAAGCCCGGGGCCACGACGCCCGAATCACGCACGACAAGGTGGAGATTGACGCGGCGTCGCATGTGGTACTTCCCGGTGTCGGGGCGTTCGGTGCGGCGGTCGACACGCTGCGCGAACGCGGGCTCGAGCAGACCGCGCTTGCTGCGGCGCGCTCCGGACGGCCGTTCCTCGGGATTTGCGTCGGCATGCAGATGCTCTTCGACACCAGCGAGGAAATGGGCGCGCACCGCGGCCTCGGATTGATACCGGGCAAGGTGGTCCGTTTTGTCGCGCAATCGGGGGAGAAAATCCCGCAGATTGGCTGGAACGCGTTGCGCTTTCCCCGTGAATCGCCGATAACGGCGGGCTTGCCCGACGGCGCAATGGCCTACTTCGTACACAGTTTCAAATGTGTCCCCGACGACGACTCGGTCGCGGCGGCGACGACCGAGTATTGCGGGACGTATGTTTCGGCGGTTTCGGTCGGCAGCATCCACGGGGTGCAGTTCCATCCGGAAAAGTCGTCGGAGATCGGGTTGCGCATTCTCGACAATTTCGCGAGGTTGTCCCATGCTTGAGATTTTGCCGGCGATCGACTTGATGGGCGGACAGGCGGTGCGTCTGCGCAAGGGCGATTTCGACACCAAGCAAAAGGTGGCCGAGGACCCGGTGGCCACGGCGGTGGCGTTTGCGAACGCGGGCGCGCCGCGGATCCATGTGGTGGACCTCGACGGCGCCCGGACCGGCGATCCGGTGAACCATCCGGTGATCCAGGCGATTGTGGCGGCGGTCGATGTTCCGGTACAGGTGGGCGGTGGACTGCGCACGGTCGAACGGGTCGCGCGTCTCCTCGAACTCGGCGCCGAGCGTGCGGTGGTGGGTACCAGCGCGGCAAGCGATCCGGAGGCCATCGCCGCCATTCTCGGGCAGTTTGGCGATCGGATTGTGGTGGGAGCCGATGTCCACGGCGACCGCATCGCGGTCCACGGATGGAAAGAGAGCACCGAAGAAACCTCCGCCGCATTTGCGGCGCGCATGACCGCCCTTGGGGCCGCGCGTTTCTTGTTCACCGATATCGCCCGTGACGGCATGCTGGAAGGGGTCAACGTCGAGGCGACTGCGGCGTTTGCACGGGCGGCCGGGGTCCCGGTCCTGGCCAGCGGCGGGGTGGCGGGCATCGACGATATCCGGCGCCTGAAGTTGGTGCAACCTTCCGGGGTCGAGGGGGTCGTGATGGGGAAAGCCATTTACGCCGGCCGGATCGATCTGGCCGAAGCGTTGGCGCTGGCGGCAGCGCCGGGAGGATAGTTACCGTGGAAGATCAAGTGGCCATGGCGGCGATCCTGTGCTTGTTCGGTTGGATTCCGTTGAAGGTGATTTTCAACCATCGGCAGCGCATGGCGGAAATCAAGGCGCGTCAGGTCGGCAATGTCGACGACATCAAGGCCGATCTCGAACGTCTGCGTTCGGAAGTGAAAGCCTTGCGCGAAACCGCGACCCAGTTCGACATCTCGTTCGACGCCGCCCTCGACACCCTGCAGCGCCGTGTGGACAACATCGAAACACGGCGGCCCGTTGCCACGTCCGACAGTGCGTCCGAATCGGTCCAACGTCTGGGAGGCGGGCGGTGAATCCCGGATTAATCGCCCTGATGATCCCCCTCTTTGCGCTCGGTTTGGGAGCGATGGGGATTTGGACAAGCCATCGGGAAAAAATGGCCAAGCTGCGGTTGAAGTCGGGGGAGAGCGGGGACTCGGCGCTCGCCGAAGAAGTCCGCCGATTACGGTCCGAGATGGAGGCGTTGCGCCGTTCCGCCACCGATTACGATCTGGCGTTCGACAAGCGTCTCGACGGCCTCGAAGCCCGCACCGAGACACTGGAATTGCGGGCGACGGCGAATCGGTCCGGACAGCCGATCGTTTACGAAGCCGAGGCGCGTCAGGATCTGGGCAACTCCCGATAGCGGGAAGTCGCCGGCCGCACGTGCCGTACCCGATGGAGTGACCGGACGGTGTTCGTCGGCGGAACCTGTGCTCGTTCGGACGCCGTGCCGGTTTCGCGACATCGGCGCCAGTGAGCGGCGACCATTATCGAGAGGATTTGCCCTTGGAACTGGTTCCCGACGGCGACGATCCCAAGTTCCAGCGTACCGTCGCGGCGCGCGCGCGGTCGATCAATTCACCGTGGCCGTCGGCGAACAGGACCGCCGCCTTGCCTTGGTGCCGGAAGTTGAATTTGCCGCCCTTGCCGTCGTAGACGAGGACCGTGTCGGCAGGGAACAGGACTTGGGTCGACGGGGCACCGGACAGCGCAGGGTTCATGGAATACGATACCGTCCCCTGCTTGTCGAGGGGGCACCTCAGCAAGCCCCGGTTCTTGTAATACGGCTCGACAGCCGATTCCCATTTCACCGCCGGCGGGAAGACTTCGTCGTAGTCGGCCGTATACATCATGGCGGCGAGGCCCAGTTGCTTGACATTCGACAAGCACGATATCGAACGCGCTCGTTCCCGCGCTGCGGTGAACGTGTTCAACTGAATTTCGTTCCCTTCCGCGAAGGCGGCAAGCAGCGAGACCAGTCCCGACGGGCCGTTGCCGGATTGCGGTCTGTTCTTCGCAAGAGCAATCGAGCCCCGGTAGTCGATCTTCCAACCGTCGGACTGCTTGACAAGGGCAACCGTATCCTGGGCAGTCGTGAGTGCGGACGAGAGTTGTACTTTGAACGTCATGGCGACGGTCGCGGTATCGCCCGAACGCTGTTTCTGGACTGGCTGGACCTTGGAGAACGTAAACCCGGCTCCGCCGTTTGCGAAGAACTTCGCCGCCCCGGTGGAGGTTCCCCGCGCCATCGTGCACCGGCGCATGGTCGCGAAATCGTTCCGGTTGGCGGCGTCGAGGAATGTCACGACGGTTCGTTCCGGGGTCGACAGGTCGACGGCGGGTTTGGTGGACTGGCTGCCCAGCGGTGCACAAAGGGCCAAGGAGGCAATCAGGAACAGTTGCAACATGGGGGAATCCTATTCGTAGGGTTCGGGGCGGCTAGCCCTTGCGTTCGGCGAAGCCCGGCGGCGCGGGGAATGTCTCCGTGGTTTCCGTCACCTCGGAAGGCCGGGGGTGCACACACGGGAAGTCCTTTTCCAGAATGACCTTGGTGCCGTCGATAGTCGGGTAGATCCCCTCGACCAACGGCTCCGCGAGAGTCTGGAGGGTGTTCTTCTCGAACACAACGGTGACCACACCGGGTTTTTTCGAGAACAACTGGCTTGCCGTGCCGCTTCGCACCTCCACCGTCCACCCTCCGGGGAAGTCCGCGGTTTCAACGATCGAGGTGCCGTCCCGCAACTGCGTGCACTCCGTGGGGGAGATACGCAGGCGCAGCGAACCGTGCATCCAGCGGACTTTCATTGTCGCAATCGTATCACCGGTGGTCCGCAACCATCCCCGACTGCCGTCGGTATAATCGCCCCATGTCCCGATTCCGCCCCCTGGCTCCAGCGTTCGCGTTCGTTTCGGTCGCCACCGTCGCATCGTTCGCGTCCAACCGTGTCCAAACGTCTCCCGCGAGTCCGCCGGCACCGGTTGCTGCGGCCAATGTCACCCACGGCCCGGTGTCGGAAATGAGCGGTCTGGTGGCGAGCCGACGATTTCCGGGAGTTTTCTGGACCCATAACGACAGCGGGGACTCGGCGCGGATATTCGCGATCGACGCCAACGGGAATGTGCTGATGCCGCCGTTCCTTTCCGGATCGTTCCGGATCGGCCCCGACGGCGGCACCGACAGCAAGCCGTTGTGGCCGGGTCTGCGCATTGACGGTGCCTCCAATTACGACTGGGAAGATATCGCCACCGACGGGGAGCACCTCTATATTGCGGATGTGGGAAACAACGGCAACGCCCGCCGCGATCTGGCGGTCTACCAATTGCTGGAGCCTAATCCCAAGGCGGTGGAAAGTGCCCATATCCTCAAACGCATTCCGGTCGCCTATCCCGACCAAAAGGCGTTTCCCGATCCGGAAAACTGGCAGTTCGACTGCGAGGCGGTGTTCCATTTCCGCGGACGACTGCACTTTCTGACCAAGCACCGCGCTCCCGGCAAAATCGGGATTCCGCAGACCGGCACCAAACTCTACCGACTCGACAGGGAGCGGACCGACCGTGTGAATGCCCTCACCAAACTCGACTCCCTGCCGGATCTGGAAGGGTGGGTGACCGGTGCGGATGTCACTCCCGACGGGAAATTATTGGCGGTGCTGTGCCATGCACC
>CAZYBA010000295.1:0-4635 GCA_964646105.1 uncultured Armatimonadia bacterium | reverse complement strand
CGCCAAGGCGAAAAGCCTGCGCCTGTACTGGGAAATGCCCGCCGGTCCCAAGCCTCCCTCGGACCATCCCACGCTGCACCGGGCCGTGGTCCCCCAAGGATCGCCGGTGGCCCGGCTTCCCGCACTCAGCCTGCTCGGCGTTCCCGCACGCAAGGTGGTCCCAGTCCCGACGGGCCGCCCGTGGCTGGTCACCGCCCGGGTCGCCGGTTACGACAAAGCCGACTTCGGTCTCCCCGCCGACGCCAAGCCGCTGTTGGTCGAAACCGAAATCTCCGGAGTCGCCAGCCTGATCGCCTCCATGTCCTTGAGCGATGTCATCCGCGCCCGCTTCGGACCCACAGAGTCGTGGCAATCGGTCTGGACGTCCATCGTTTCCTGGCTGGCCGGAGAATCGGTGTCCCGTCTGCACTGGATTCCGAACGCCCACCCGACGTTCGACCCGTCGGAACGGCTTCCCGGCGGTGCCGCCCGCACCGCGCTGGACCGCGGGATCGCGTGGGTCCGGAACTCAGGGATGCTGCTCGGTCCCGACCACGAAACCATTTACAACGGACCGGCCGTCCAGTGGCCCGATCGGGTCGGACCGCGACCGGCCGAAAGCCTGCGCCCCGGGGACGGTTCCCGCGGGATCCTCGAAGGACTTTCCTCACGAATCGACAGCGATGGCAGCCAGCCGGTTCGCTGGTGGCGACGCGCCGACTGCATCGGCGAAATGTCCGGTGCCACCGCGCTCGCGTCCATCCCCCTCGCTTCCGCCGACACCCGCTCGGTGGCAAGAAATCTCGGCGACCACTTGCTCGAGAAATCCATCCTGACCTCCGGCAAGCGCAGCAGCCCGTCCAATCCCGCCTACGGCCTGATCGGCTGGAACGATGTGACGCGCTACTACGGCGACATGGATGGCTACGGGGTCTACTACCCGGACGACATGTGCCGTTGCCTGATCGGCCTCCTCGCCGCGCGGACCGTCCTGGAACGGGACCGATGGGACAATCGTCTCGCCAAGGCCCTGCTCGCCAACGTTCGCCTCTGCTCGACGCGCGGCTTTGTGCCGGACCGGGTCGACGAAGCCCCGTTCGAGGCCGGTGGCGGATGGGAACCCCATTTCCGGGGCACCGGCACCAGCCTCACCGCCCATTACCAAGGATGGGTCTGGGCGTCGTTCCTTCGAGCCTATGCCCTTTCCGGGGAATCGGTCTTCCTCGAGCGGGCCCGCGCCGGGCTGAAACGCTTGGTTGAAACCCACCCCGACGGCTGGAATTGCGCCAACGGCAGCCTCAGCCTCGAGGAATCACGCATTCTCTTGCCGCTTGCTTGGCTGGTGCGCGCCGACGATCGCCCGGAACACCGAGCGTGGCTGCGTACGTTTGTCGCGCATTTCCGGCACCGGCAAGACGCAAGCGGGTTGCCCGCAGAAGCCCTCGCCCGACCAACCGCGGGAGTGCCCCAATCGAACGCCGAGTATGGAGTCGCGGAAACGTCCCTGCTGCAACGCAACGGCGACCCGGTCGCGGATCTTCTCTACACCGCCAACTTCGCTGCGGTCGGGTTGCACGAGGCAGCCGCGTTGGGAATCCCCGGATCCCGCGATGCCGCCGACCGGCTGATGGACGGGCTGGTCCGAATCCAAGTGAAAAGCAGTTCCCGCCAACTCGACGGAGCATGGTTCCGGGCGTTCGACTTCCGGCGGTGGGAATACTGGGCCAGCAACGCGGATGTCGGATGGGGGGCATGGGCTGTCGAAACCGGTTGGACACAGAGCTGGATCTGCGCGGTTCTGGCCATGCGCCTCACCAAGACCACTCTCTGGGATCAAACGTTCGCTCCCGGGTTGGGTCAGGTCCTGAGACGCTGGCGGCCGGTCTTCCTTTCCGATTCCTTGCTGAAACAAGCCCCGGTGTCCTAGCCGAACCCGTCCTATCGCACCATCCGCTGCGGCGCGTGGAATCCACGAGGACCGATCCACAAACGATCTGTTGCCTCTGCAGACGACTCGAACACGGGTCCGGCCGCGAAGGCCGCCCAAGGCGCAGATCGGTCAGGGACGGACGCGCGGAGAATTGGCGGATTTGCCGGGACTTTCGACCGTTACGACAGAGAGTGCCTCGTAGTCGTGGCCTTCGATGTCACGGTAACGCCCCACTATCCAGAGTTCCACGCGTCCCGTCGGAATCTCATCCGGAATGCGGACGCGCAGTGACGCATGGCCGAGGCCCGAGTTCACGGGAACACCGCGAACCTCGAGATTCGCAAGCGGAATCCGCCCGACCGGGGCACGGGTTTCCTCGGTGCCCGCAGCGCTGGACACGACCACCCAACGCGGCGCGTCCCAGCGTGTTCCCGGGAACGTCGACCGGACCACGCCGGACGCGTCACGGAATGACGCCTTCCATTCCACCACTTCCCCGGGGCGGATTCCCCCGGGCGCATCCACGTTCAACTCCCATGTTCCGGGTTCCGCTCGCGGCACGGTCGACCAACGTCGCGCCACGCCCGCCGCACCCACGGTCCCGACACCCACCGCCAGAACCAAAAGCGCAAGACGCCACCGGGGACCGTCGGGGCGCAACAAGCCCGGTCCACATCCGATCCCCGCCATCAGGCACAGCAGGCACCAGACGAATCCGATATGGAACGCCGGACTTCCCATCGAGGTCACCACCGCCCCGACAACCGCCCCTTGGACGCCAATCCCCCACGTTCGATCGTCCCGGTCGTCCGCCCCAACCAAGGTCCGGCCCGACAACGCGACCACCGCCGCCACAGCCAACGCCAACAGGCCGACCCCGACCCATCCCGTGTCCGCCGCCCATTGGACCGCGTAGTTGTGGGCGACGTTGGACAGATCGCCTCCCCGTTTCAACACTTCCCAGGACGGCTGCCCGCGGTGCGACCATTCCCCTTGCCGCACCAGATAGGCTCCCAGTCCGAACCCCCACCACGGTTGCTCGCTGGCCATGCTCGCGCCAGCCTTCCACAACTCCATCCGCGACGAGACACTCGGTCCGACGAGATTCAATGCCTTTTGCAGCCGGTCGGACAACGCCCCGGACAAGCCACCGGTGGCGATCAGGCCCACCCAAAGGAGCAAGACCAGCGGCACTGGCGACGAAAGCCATTTCGCCAGAGGCGAGACCGTTTCGCGACGTCGTGCTTGGCGGCGGTTTTGCCACGCGGCGAGCGCCATCACCCAACCGAGCGCGACCACGCCTCCGACCCACGCGGATCGACACCGGACCGAAATCCACGCGAACCCCACGGCGAATGTGGAGGCGACGGCAAGCAAACGCAATCGTTCGTCGGTGGAGACCGCAACACTGAACGCAACCAAGATCGGCAACACCAACGACAACAGGGTTCCCGTTGTCTCGTGCGTTCCGAAACGGCTCAGCGACGCCGCATCGAAATGGGACCCGGTCGACTCCTGCCAACGGACTCCGTAACCCATCAGGTCGGTCACCGCCATCGCGGCGGCCGACAACGCCAGGACAACAAACGCACTGCGCCTGAGGAAGGCGGTATCGAGGACAAAGGCCCCGATGGAGAACGCGGCTGCTCCGGTCAGGACACGCAGCAAATCCGATGCCGCCGGCGCGGGGTAGGGCGAGCGGATGGCGGAAAACAGTGTCCACAGCAATCCGGCCCCCAGGCACGCGAGATACCCCTGCCGGACCAGCGACCGGTTGAACCGCCCCCACACCGCGACAGCAACGAGCGCCAGTGCGAGCGCCATCCCGCCGAGCAGGAACGACACTAGCGACGGCATGCCGCGCAGGTGGATCGGGACCAACAAACCAATCACCGAGAAAGCCACCAACGGGCGCGCCCAAGCGCTGTTCAAGCCTGATGGAAGCGGCGTTTGGGCCACGGAACGTCCCGTGCGGCGTCGGCGACGTACCCGGGTAGGGACGTGGGTCTCGCGACGCAGGTCGGCGGGATCGGGTTCGTTCGTCACGGTTTGCGGGCAAACCCACCGTGGCGGGAACGATAGTCCGCGACGTAACGGGTCACCAAGTGTTGCAAGCGCTCCCGGAAACGGTCCACCCCGAACGTTTCGGCGTGGGCGCGTATGCGCACCGGGTCCATCGGGGTTTCGTCAAGTCGCCCGATCGCGTCCATCAACGATTCGGCGGTGGGTTCCGAGAAAAAGAGTCCGCTGAGCCCCTCGGCGACCGGCTCCATCGCAACACCCGGCCGGTAGGCAATGCCCGGGCGCCCGGCGGCCATGGCTTCCACCGGAGCTATCCCGAAGTCTTCCTCGCCCGGAAAGAGGAACGCCTTGCAATTCGCGAACAGCGACTCCACCGCACCATCCGGAACCTTGCCTAAAAACTCGACCGTCGGACCGGCCAACGCACGCAACCGGGCCTCGTCCGGACCACTGCCCACCACTTTCAACCGACACCCCAATCGGGTTGCCGCCTGAACCGCAAGGTCAACGCGCTTGTACGGAAGGAAGCGGGATACCACCAACAAATAATCGGCGGTCGGGTTTTCAACGGGTTGGAAACGATTGGTGTCGACGGGTGGATACAGCACCTCGGCCGTCCGCCCGTAAAACTTCTGGATCCGACGGACAATATTGTGGGAGTTGCCCAGGAAGTAGTCGACCCGCTGGGCCGCCTGCCAGTCCCA
>CAZYBA010000294.1:0-4663 GCA_964646105.1 uncultured Armatimonadia bacterium | reverse complement strand
CGCCCGCCCCGACCCCGAGCTCGTCGAGGGCAACGGCCAGGCTGCGGGCCATCGACGCCATCTGCTTGTATGTAAACGCGCCCAGCGACCCGCCCGGAGCATCCGGCTCGTCGACCACCGCGATGCGGTCGCCGTAGACGTTCTCCGCGCGGTTCAGGAAATCGGCAACAGTCAAGGGGCAATGCATGATGGGGAGCAACCTCGCGTCAACCGGAGCATGGCCCGTCGTCGGGCGCATTCACCGGGGGGATTCCGACGGCAATGTACGCAACCCACCCCCGTGGCGCAAGCCGAGGCAGGCATTGCGCTTCGTTGGTGATCAAACGTTCAAGCGGAGACGATCAAACTTTCCGGAGGAGGCTGCCGAGAGCGGGAACGCGTTCCTGTTTCGAAGCCGGGACAACTGCCGGCAACGCAATCAGAAGCCTGGATCGATTCCGAATTCCGCCGCGACATCCCGCAGGCGCTGTGCATGATGCGCCCCGACCGGGATGCCGTTGGCGCGGAAATCAACCATCCGTTCCTCTTCGATATGCCCGGGAAGCAGCGAACGTTCAAAGCCCTCCAGCGGACGCAGCGCACGGACCTGGCGGATGTACTCGTCCATTTCCCGCCCGAAATCGTCCGGGTCGGCGAAGCAGTCGATTCGGAACGCGATCACCATCGAGCCTTGGTTGGCACCGGGCCAGGTGCGTCGGGCGCGGTCGGGATGGGACGGTACCCCGGCCAGGAAGCCACCCCAGCTCTGGCACACGGCGGCCAATCCGAGAGCGCGGAACACCATGCCGGGAACCAGCTTGGCGATGGTACCGGCGTGGGGTTCGCCCGGGTAAAGGTCGTGCATGGTCCCGAAATCGAGCACCATCGGGGGCTCGTCCTTGCCGGGAGCGGTGAACGCCATAGGGGAACCGCCGCCGGCGGTGGCGAGCGGTCCGCCGGGCTGCAAGTGCAACTGATGCCCGGAAGTCACAAAGCAGAGCAGGCCGTGGGGCAAGGTCCGGCGGGCGTAGATGCCGGCCGCGCCGAAATGACCGTGGTTTTGGGTCAAGCCGATCGCAATCCCGCCCGCCACCGCCTTCTCGATCACCCGTCCGGTCATGTCCCAACTCGCGAAATAGCCGAGCGACCCGTCGCCGTCCACCAGCACATGGCCCGACCCTTCCCGCGCAATGTCGAGATTCGGTCGAGAATTGATCTGGGCGTCCCGGAACAGGCGGGCGTAGGTCGCCATCTGGACACTGCCGTGGCTGAAAACCCCGCGCAGGTCGTTGTCGACCAGGACATCGGCGAGGAATCCGGCGTTGGCAGGATCCAGCCCGGACGCCCCGCCGAGCGCGCGCAACAACGTCCGCAACGTCTCGTGCGGGACAGCGACAAAAGAGGAGGGGGGACGGTTCATGGGAGTTGACGTCGACAGGGTACCGGATCGCTGGACGCAATCAGTTCCGCTGCGGGTCAACCGGCGTGCAATCGTTTGGTTTCCCGCTGGGAGGTCATCCCGCGGCGTCGAACGCCCGCCTCAGCCAGTCCGCCACTTCGCCGTCCACCTGGTCCACCGATGTCAACCGCAATTGATGGGTGCACATGCCGCCCGCCGGCTGGGCCACCACACGGTCGTTGCCTTCCGCACCCTTCAGATTGATGCCGAGATCGACGCGCGCATTGGTGCCCGGGCCCACCATGGCGAACTGGCGCTTGCGACGCAGGCTCACATACCCCTTCTTCGGAGCGACCGAAAAATCGCCGAGAGGGACCACCAACGCCATCAGCGCATCGTGGATGGGGCGCAGGCCGGCTTTCGCACCGGTGTAGATCGACTCGAGAACGTCCTCAGTCTCCTCGGGGGCGATCGTCTCCGCGCTCCAGCCGCTCAGGAAATGGTGCACCAACGCATTGGCGTCCCCGTGCCCCATTCCCAGCTCCGTCTTGACGTGGTCGCGGAGCTGGCCATGCTTGGTCAGGCCGCTGGCAACGAGGATTCCCTTGAGCTCGTCGAGGGACTTGCCGGTGCGTTTTTCAATGTTGGCGAGCTGGGTTTCGTAGGCTTGGGTGACGCTGTCGGACATGGAATGACGGGCTCCTTGGATTCATTCTGCAACGGGAACGCGCAATTGCACCATCCCTGCGGCAGAACGCACCCGCTCCTTTCCCCGGGTCGGACTTTCTTGACGTCAACCGATTCCGCAAAATGCGCCCCGCCGTGATTGCGCTCGGGAACGTTCGACCGGGCCCCGCCGGCAGAACGCACCCGGGCCACGACCCTTGCCGGACCGACTTGACGTCAACGAAATCGACGAATGCCGTCCGCAGCGTCTGAGGTCAACTTGGTCCGCGCTCGCCTCAGCCCCAGGAACTGCCCCGCGCCCCGCGCGGATTCGGCGTGATCTCCACCAAATGGATTCCGTCGGCGTCGGCTCCGTACGGTGCCTGCAGCAACTCCCTGCCGTCCGTGTCGACCGCCAGCGAGCAACCGATGCACCGCCAGCCGTCCCATGCTCCACCGACCACCTGCCCGACATTGCTGACTCCCACCACCGCGCAGCCTTGCTCCTTCGCAATCCCCGTGTACGCATCCCGCCACAGAGTGCCGTACGGATCGACCGCGTTGTCGTGGTCGGGAGCGACCGCCCAGGCGCACGGCGAAAGAATGATGTCGGCGCCCATCAACGCGAGGCCGTTCAGCAAAGTGCCGCCACGCGCCACCGCGTCCGCGCACACCAACGTCCCGAGCGTTCCCATCGGCGTCGGCACCACCGAGAGACGGTCGCCTTGGTCGTACACGCCGTGCGCGATCGCCAGTTCGTTGATCTTGCGGTGCCTCGACAGCAGAGTCCCGTCCGGACCCAGAAGCACGGCCGTGTTGTACACCCGGTCGCCGTCGCGTTCGGTCAGCCCCGCGCAAACAACCATCCCGTGCTCCCGGGCCGACTCGGCGAGGGCCGCGCAGACGGCACCGCCGGGAACGTCGGTGGCGAGATCCCGCGCAGTCGGGAACGTCCAGCCGCTATCGAGGCATTCGGGAAGGACCGCGATCCGGGCTCCGAGCGCCGCCGCAGTGGCGATCCGCTCCCGGGCACGCGCCAGATTGCCGTCGATGTCGCCACCGACCACCGTCATCTGGACCAGTGCGACACGGACCGGGTTTGTTACGGTTGTGTTTTCCATGTTCGAAAATCCAAACGCCGGCCCGGGGAGCCCGGACCGGCGTTTTCAACAAGGCACTCGGCGAAGAACGCCGTTGGCTTGGCTTGGGTCAGGCCGCGAATGCTTGCTCGAGGTCTGCGATCAGGTCGTCGATGTGCTCGATGCCCACGCTCACCCGGATCAGGTCCTCGGTGATTCCCACCGACCGGCGAACGTCCTCGGGCATCGACAGGTGGGTCATGGTCCAGGGTTGTTCGATCAGGCTTTCCACGCCGCCGAGCGATTCGGCGAGCGTGAAGATCTTGGTGCTGGAAATGGCGCGCCGCACCGCGTCGCCGTCGGTCATGCGGAACGAGAACGTTCCGCCGTAGCCGGTCATCTGCTTCTGGGCGAGGGCGTGCTGCGGGTGGGTGTTCAGGCCGGGGTGGAGGACTTCGGTCACTTCGGGCCGGGCCTGCAGCCAGTGCGCGAGCTGGAGGGCGTTGCGGTTGTGCACCTCCATGCGCACGGGCAGGGTCTTGATACCGCGCAGCACCAGGAAGCAGTCGAACGGCGCCTGAGCGGTCCCCATGGCGTTCTGCAGCATGCCGATGGTGGCGCAGAGTTCGTCGTCCTTGGCGATCGCCCCGCCGCCCACGACATCGCTGTGGCCGTTCAGGTACTTGGTGGTCGAGTGCATGACCACGTCGATCCCGAGGTCGAGTGGGCGCTGGAAGTACGGCGACAGGAACGTGTTGTCGCAGAAGGTGACCACTCCCTTGGCCTTGCCGATCTCGCCGATCGCGGCCAGGTCGAGGAGGTTCATCAGGGGGTTGGTGGGGGTTTCGGTCCAGATTCCCTTGGTGTTCGGGCGGATCGACGACCGGAGCAGGTCGAGGTCGCGCATGTTGACAAACTCGACTTCGATGCCCTTGGGGGCGAGGACACTGACCAGCAGCCGGTAGGTTCCGCCGTAGAGGTCGTCGTGGACCAGCAGGTGGTCGCCGGCGTTGAACATCGACAGGAGGGTTGCGGACGCGGCCATGCCGGTGGCGAACGCAAAGCCTCGGGTGCCACCCTCGAGTGCGGCGAGGCAGTCCTCGAGCGCCTTGCGGGTGGGGTTTCCGGAGCGGGTGTAGTCGAATTCGCCGGGTTGGTTGTAGCCCTCGAACGCAAAGGTCGACGTCTGGTAGATGGGCGCCATGACCGCGCCGTGGGCG
This sequence comes from uncultured Armatimonadia bacterium, assembly GCA_964646105.1. Lineage (GTDB taxonomy): Bacteria > Armatimonadota > Armatimonadia > Armatimonadales > Armatimonadaceae > CAIRTT01. Next base: position 320 of record CAZYBA010000294.1, on the reverse strand, counting down.
GGGTCGGGGCCTTGTCCGGCGTGGATGGCGAGGGTTTCGAAGCGATGGTTGGGGTTGGTGGTGCCCATGGGGCTCTCTCCTGAAGGGAAATGGAGCGGGATGGCGACACCCCCGGGAGTTTGCCGGAGGGTGTCGACGGTATTTTAGCGGTTCCGGCGGATTCGCCGGGACGCACGTGGATCAGCCGGCGAGGCCGGATAGGTCGACATGGGTCCGGATGCGTTCGATCGCTTCCGTCACCCGTTCGCCGTCCTTGTCGCCGTTGATGGTGAGGCTCATGCGGATATAGCCTTCGCCGTATTGGCCGTACCCGACGCCGG
>CAZYBA010000293.1:0-4675 GCA_964646105.1 uncultured Armatimonadia bacterium | reverse complement strand
ATCGCGCAAAAGCGCTGAATAGATGCGCACTTCGTTGAGGTATACGCCGTTGCTGCTGTCCAAATCGATGACGCGGTGACCACCCAGGTGCCGCTCAATCCGCATGTGACGGCGCGACAATGCCGACGACCAGGTCTCGCGCGTCCGCCATCAAATCCGTCGCGTTGTCGAGATAGACAACACCGCGGGAAGCAAATTCCGGTCCGCCCACCAGTTCGCCCGTCTCAGCGTCGATCGCAACCGATACCGTCACGAAGCCTTCGGTGGCCAGGTACTGACGGTCGCGAACAACCATCTCGTGAATCTCCTCGGTAGCGTTGTTGTCGAGCAACCGCGATCCACACGGCACCCGGTCCACAATCTCGCCGCGGTTGCTGTCCAGTTCCAGAACGTCCCCGATCTTCAGGCGGAATATATCCTCGGGCAACCATCCCATGTCCTCGGCGACCCGGCCGTACTGTGCCATCATCCTCTCTTCGCCGTGCACGGGAATCACGTACTGGGGATTGACGACGTTGAGGACCAACTTCAATTCCTCGGCATTGCCGTGGCCACTCACATGCACCGGCATCAACGGATCGTAAATGACGTGTGCTCCACGGGCGATCAGGTTGTTGACCACCCGCCAGACCGCCGATTCGTTGCCAGGGATCGGCGTGGCGGAAAGGATGATCGTGTCGCCCGGTTCGATCTTCACGTGTCGGTGATCGTCTTCGGCCATCCGTGACAGACCTGCCAGAGGTTCGCCTTGAGAACCGGTGGTAAGGATGGTCAACTTCGACGACGGAATATTGGAGATGTCTTCGGCACGGACGCGCTGCCCTTCGGGCACGGTGAGATAGCCCATCGCGGACGCCATATCCATGTTCTGACTCATGGATCGACCCACCGCAACTACCTTCCTACCGAACTTCGCCGAGGCGTCCACCGCCATCTGCATACGGTGGATCTGGCTGGCGAACGATGCGACGATCACCCGGCCGGGGGCTTGACCGATTACGGTTTCGAATGTCTTGGCAACCACCCGCTCGGAGGGCACGTAACCGGGTTTTTCGATGTTCGTGGTGTCGGAAACAATCGCGAGGATGCCGTTGTCGCAAAGACGAGACAATTTCGGAAGGTCGAACAACTGACCGTCCACTGGGGTCTGATCCATTTTGAAATCGCCGGTGTGGATGACGGTGCCGGCTTCGGTCTGGATCGCAAATCCGTACGAGTCGGGAATCGAGTGGGCAACCCGGAACGGTTCCACGGTGAAGTGCCCGAGACGCAGGACATCGTCGGCTGAGAATTCACGCAGATCAACCTTGTCGAGCAATTTGCGCTCTCCCAGGCGGTTGCGCGCAAGCCCGAGAGCCAACGGCGGGCCGTAGACCGGACATTTCAGATCGGGAAGGATGAACGACAAACCACCGATGTGGTCCTCATGCCCGTGGGTTACCAGAATTCCCTGGATGGCGTCGCGGTTGTCAATCAGGTAACGGACATCCGGCACGACGATATCCACGCCGAACTGACGGTCCTCGGGAAACTTGAGTCCGCAGTCCACCACGAGCAGTTGGTCGCGGACTTGATAGACGTAGAGGTTCTTGCCGATTTCGCCGACACCGCCCAAGGGGATGAAACGCAGTTTTCCAGGGGGAAGGGATAACAATCGATGCTCCTACCAGAGATTAAGTGAGTATATCGCCGTCCGGGTGTCTCATCGGGACGGATTTCGACGTGTTTGGGAGGACATGCATGCGGCAAGTCCAGCCGCGAGCACCGTGTTCCAAACGGTGCTGAGCAGGATGCCCAACATATGAGCGCCTGTGGCCAAATTGGGGTTGGCGGCCAATATTGCGCAGCTTTCAAGGAAGGTGCCGACAAACGCGGCAGCGACCGCTGTCACGGGACCTGGTTGGAGCCAATGCTCGACCGCCGCTCCCGCACCGAAACCCGCAACGGTCCGTACCAACGCCCAGGTGCCAATGGACTCGCCGACCAGAGTCCCATGCAGCAGCCCCGAAATGACGCCCAATGCCATTCCCACCCCGGGACCGAAGAAGGCAGCACTCACCAGCACCGCGGTCAGGGAAATATCGGGATGTCCGCCGTGGACCCCCAATTGGTAGGAGACAACGGCCTGGAACGGCACCCCAAGCGCTATCCAGAGGCACGCAATGGCGATGCTCCTGCCGTCCGGTGTCATCGAACAGATTCCCGGTTCGCCGGTTCTGTGTCCGCGGGGCGAGAAACCACCAGGACTTCGCGGATGTCTCCCGGTTCCGGAGCAAGCGGCCGGACCACGGCTACCTTCTCTATGCGGGAAGTCGAGAGCGTGACGCTCTCCACGATGCCGATCGGCAAATCGGGCGGGAAGACGCCACCGTCACCGAACGTCGAGACGATATCGCCGGCGCGCAACGTGCTCTCGGGTTTGATTTGACGAACCACAAGGGCGCGTGCGCGACCCTCGCCAACGAGTATGCCTTGTGCCACGATCTTCCGGTCCCTGACCACCTTGGCGCTGACACGACTCTCGGAGTCGGTGATGAGCCGCACCCGTGCCGTGCGGGGACCTACCGCGACGATCTTACCGACCAAGCCGGTGTCGGTACGCACCGCCTGATCGATACGCAGTCCGTAGTTCGCCCCCGCGGCGACCGTGATGGAGTCGTAGAAACGGCTCGGCATCCACGCTACGACGTCGGCGACAACCGGCTGGGTACGTCGCTCCTTTGCGAACTTGAGGAGACGTTCCAGCCGGCTGGCCTTTTCGGCGCGCCCGCGCAACCGTTCGTTCTCGATGCGCAGCTTCCAGATGTCGGCTTCCAACTGACGCAGGCGGGCTTCCCGGCGTGGTCCGGAGAACCATCCGTTCCAGGTCCGTCCGACGGTGGATGCAAGGGATGCCCCAAGCGATTGAAGCGGAGCGGTGGCCGCCGTCAGTGTCCCAATGATCGGCGCGGACCAGGTTCCGTTCGGAGCGTTGCGGGAGAGGAGTCCGATTGTCAGTCCGGCGAGGCAAAGGAGCAGGAACCATCTGCCCCGACGGGGCCGGTCGGAATGCCCACCGGGAAAGGGGTGTCGTCCGGGGCGCATGATCGGCGATCTCAGCCCTGATAGTTGGCGCGAGTGATCAACGCATGGCGCAGGGCAGGGTGCTTCATGGCCGCCGCCAATACTTCGCCGGCCCCGAGGGCGACACAACTGAGCGGATCCGGCGCTATTCCGACCGGCATGTTAGTTTCCTGATGAATAAGCTTGTCGAGACCGCGGAGCAAGGCGCCGCCTCCCGCCAGACGAATTCCGTCGTCCATGATGTCGGCCGCCAGTTCCGGAGGAGTCACCTCGAGCGCCATCTTAACCGCGTCGACGATCTGTCCGACAGGCTCCGCGATCGCCTCGCGAACCTCCTCCGAGCGCAACTCGGTCGAGCGGGGCAGACCTGTCTTCAAGTCACGTCCACGAACCGTCATGGTGAGTTCTTGTTCCAACGGGAACGCCGAACCGATCTGGATCTTCACGTCCTCGCAGGTTCTGTCGCCGATGGTGAGGTTGTAGGCTCGACGTACGTAGACGGCGATCGCCTCGTCGATCTCGTCGCCGGCAACCCGAACGGACCGGCTGTTGACAATGCCTCCCAAGGAGATGACGGCCACTTCCGTGGTGCCGCCACCGATGTCGACAATCATCGAACCAGTCGCCTCGACCACCGGCAGTCCCGCACCGATCGCCGCCGCCATGGGTTCCTCGATCAGGAAAGCATCCCGGGCACCCGCCTTCTTGGTGGCGTCGAGGACTGCGCGCCGCTCCACCTCGGTGACCCCGGACGGTATTCCGACCACGACCTGGGGCATCAACCACGGGCGGCGCCGATTTACCTTGTCGATGAAATAACGGAGCATCTTCTCCGTTTGCTCGAAATCGGCGATCACACCGTCCTTGAGAGGGCGCACGGCAACAATGTGCGACGGAGTGCGACCGAGCATGCGCTTGGCCTCCTCGCCGACCGACAGGACCGCACCGGTGATTGAATTGATTGCAACCACCGACGGCTCACGCAACAAAATGCCACGACCTTCGACATGCACCAACGTATTGGCCGTGCCCAAGTCGATACCCATGTTCCGGGAAAAGCGTCCGAGTAGACTGCTGACGACACGCATTTGGTAAGTCGGGGCCGCAACGATCTACCGCCTCGCGGACGTGCGTTGTCGGGGTAAAGGAAGTATGTTGATTTTATCACAGGGAAACCCGGGATGGATCGGTGTCGACGCGATTTCCCGGTGCCAGCCTCGGGGAATTGCCAGATGAACAAACCGCAGTCGCTCTCCGGCCAGCCGAATGTCACCGGAGCTGTTAGGCGCATCCTGCGCCGGCATGCCTTGTCCGTCCTGAACGACCCGGATCCGGGAAAGGCGCGGACTTCGCTCCTTATCGCTCTCGAGCCGGTCGCACACTGCGACGTGGTCGACCTTTTCGCCGACACACTCGCGGAAGACTCCATCTACCGGGGCTTCACCAGCATACTCGCCGAGATCGCCGAGGACGATCCCGATGTCGATCGCCGACGCTATGCACGGTTCAACCTGGCCCGGGCCCATCTGGCGAAAGCATCCCTGTTGACGAATCTGGCTGCCCGGCGCAATCTTGTCGCGCAGGCCAACTCGGTCCTGCGACAACCCGGAAA
>CAZYBA010000292.1:0-4703 GCA_964646105.1 uncultured Armatimonadia bacterium | reverse complement strand
TCGGGACTGTTGGGCATCGCCACAGACGCCGGTGTCGGTGTTGTCAACGGGTCCCCGCTAGGCCTCGGCTTGCTGGTGGCCGATCCACACGATCCCGCTTCAAAAAGCCGACACGGTTGGCAATCCCGTGAATGGAGCCTGCTCCCGCGTTACCAAGACTTCTGCCGCGCCCACGGACTGCCACCGGAAGCAGTCGCCCTCCAATTCAGCCTTCGCCAACCCCGCATCCACTGCACTCTCACCGGCGCACGCGACACCTCCGAACTCGCCAAGAACCTTCGGGCACTGCATTCCGAAGTTCCCCCGGCGTTTTGGGACCAACTCGCCGAATCCGGGTTCACCCGGGACCAAACGTAAACCGACCACCGGTGGAAACACCACATTTCGCCACCAAAGCCCGCATCGAAATCGAAACAAAGACCAACCCAATGCACAAGGACAAACCGACCACAATTCCGTTGTTTTCCAGCACCGTTCCCGGTCCTCCCGGTGGCGACGGCAAGGAGCGCGACACCAGCGGCCCCGCCGGAGGCAAGGTCGCGGGCAAGCCGGTTGTCCGTTGGACCGGAGTCTCGTCACCGGCGATCGATGTCTACCTGCCTCCGAAGTCCAAGCGCAACGGCACCGGAGTTGTGGTGTGCCCGGGTGGAGGTTTCCATATCCTGGCGCTCGACCTCGAGGGAACCGAAGTGGCGCAATGGTTGAACCGCTTGGGTATTGCCGCCTTTGTCCTGCGCTATCGGGTGCCTACCTCTGGCCAGGCCGACCCGGTATTGGGCCCCGCCATCGATGCACAACGGGCGTTGCGGACCGTCCGACACAACGCGCCAGCCTGGGGATTGCGCCCCGACCGGCTCGGAGTACTCGGATTCTCCGCGGGCGGCAAGACAGCCGCCGCCGCATCGTCGCGAGCCGGCAAGCCCCTGTACGACGACACCGATCCCATCGACCGCATCAGTTGCAAACCCGATTTCACAATACTGGTGTATCCTGCGTGGCTCGCCGACGACCGGGGCAATGTCTTGCCGGAGGTTGCTGTCGGCAAGGATTTCCCGCCGACATTCCTGGTGCACGCGGCTGACGATCCCATTCCGGCACGTCACAGCATTGCCTTGTTCCAAGCGCTGCAATCCCAATCGGTGCCGTCCGAATTGCACGTTTTCGAAACCGGCGGCCATGGCTACGGTCTGCGCCCGCAAGCTTCACAACCGGTCACCACCTGGCCTGCCCGTGCCGAGGATTGGATGCGCCGGCGCGGTCTGTTGAATCCATCCTGAATCGACAGGCATGACTCCGAAGCGACTTCCTCGGAGACCGGTCGGAACGACGCCCCGTACGCAGACACGGGGGCGGACAAACGATTCATTTTCGTGAGCACGACGGCGATGTTCCATCCGAACGGAAAGGTTGCGTAATTTGGTCGAACTGAATGGCACATGGGAATTGTCGTGGGTGGACGATTTCCCGGAATTCCTGATCCACACCGACGCCCCCATGCGTCACCGATTGACAGCCCGGGTCCCCGAACCGGTTCACCAGACATTGCGGCGCCATGGACTACTGGACGATCCCAACATCGGACTCAACTCCCTGCGGGCGCGCTGGGTCGAAGAACAGTTCTGGGTCTATCGGCATCGCTTCCCCACCCCGGAGGGCGCCGCCGATTCACCCGCGTGGCTCTGTTTCGAACATCTTGAACAAGACGCGATTGTGTACGTGAACGGCTTGGAAGTGGGACGCCATTCCAACGCCCACCGACCGGCGCGATTCGAGGTTACCGGCAAACTCAACACGAATTCGGAAAACACGGTTGTGGTGCGGGTCGATGCCGGGCTCTACGCGGTGGCCGACAAACCCGGGGCCGAATACCAACCGCAGTTTTCCGTGTTGCTGAACAAGCGACACTGGCAACGAAAAGGGCAATGGCAGGCAGGCTGGGACTGGCAGCAACGCCTGATGAATGTCGGAATCCTCGGCGACGTCCGCCTCGAATGGGCCGAAGCTCCTTTGCTCACCGACGTCGTGGTACGCGCACAGCCGTCACCGGATCTCCAGTCGGCGCATTTTCGCGCGGAAGCGGAAACCTTCAACCCCGCGGACGAACCGATCGCGGCTGTGCTGCGCCTGCGTGTCGACAACACCGAAGTCGACGTTGCCCAAGACATCGAACTCGCACCCGGCTGGTCCAACGCATCGATCATTGCCACTCTCGACAACCCCGACCTTTGGTGGCCGGTCGGTCACGGCAAACCCCATCGTTACCGTGTCGATGTAATGCTGGAAATAGGGAGTTCCACCCAAACCCGGTCCCGGCATACCGGAGTCCGTTCCGTCGAGATCGACCAATCCCGCCACCCCGAGACCGGCCGGCATTTCATCCTCAGGATCAATGGAAAACCCATTTTCTGCAAAGGAGGCAATTGGGTTCCCTGCGACATGATGCCCTCCACGGTAGACCGGGAACGACTCAGCCGATGGACCGACCAGGCGCTTGGTTCCCATTTCAACCTGCTGCGCATCTGGGGAGGCGGTGTCTGGGCCGGACACTCCCTTCTCGATCTCTGCGACGAAAAGGGACTGCTGGTCTGGCACGATCTGCTGTACGCCTGCTCGAAATACCCGGGCGACGATCCGGTGTTTGCTGCGGAAGCCCGTGCGGAAGTCCGATGGGGAGTTCGAGCCTTTGCACACCATCCCTCGGTGGTGGTGTGGTGCGGCAACAACGAAATCGAGTGGGGCGACTGGCACTGGGGCTACGACAACAAACCCCGCACCCACCCGCATTACGCCCTTTTCCATCACGATTTCCCGAAAATCGCCTTGGAAGAGGCACCGCATGTCGCCTATTGGATCAGTTCGCCCTGGTCTCCCGATTTTGCGCATCCCAACGACCCGACCGTCGGCGACCAGCACCCGTGGACGGTTTCCCTGCAAGTCGCGGGAGGGGCCGATTGGTGGGACTACCGTACGTTCGTGGACCGTTTTCCCAACGAAGGCGGTGTGCTCGGGGCATCGTCGCTTGGAACCCTGCGCCAGTTCCTCCCCCAACACGAGCGGTACATTCTCTCGCCGAGTTGGGAACATCATGACAACCCGTACGCAACCAACGATGTAAAGCCCGGAACACCGGGCCATGCCTACCAGACCGTCCAGTTGTGGATGGGCCTCGACAGTTCCCATTTGGATTGGGAGACACATGCGGTGGCGAGCGGATTGCTGCAAGGCGAGGGCATCGCGGAATATATCGCCAACTACCGGCGACGCATGTTCTCATCCTCGGCAGCCGTCTTCTGGATGTTCAACGACTCCTGGCCCGCAACCCACGGATGGACCACGGTCGACTACTACCTGCGCCGAAAACTCGCGTACCATCCTGTCCGGCGTGCGTTTGAACCGCTTACGGCCGTTGCAGTCCACCAGGGCGACGAGTTGCTGATTGTGGTCGTCAACGAGACCGATCGGGATTGGAACGGCACGGTGCGACACGGACTGTTCCATGCCGCCTCGGGAACAACGCAATGGGTGGATGAAATCGTCACCGCTCGATCCAACCAGGCAACCGTGGTCGCACGTCATCCGTGGAGCGACACGAATCAATCCGGAGCCGCGCTCTTGCTCGCCGGCGACGGTGCCCCGTTTGCGCAGCACCGAGTCCACCGCAAGCGCTTCCACGAACTCGGTCTGTGCGCGGATCCGCAGATACAGCTGACTCTGGAAAACGGCCGCCTACGCGTTTCCAGCCCCGACTACGTCTGGGGAGTCTGCCTCGACATCGAGGGCGATCTCACGGTTCCTGACAACCACTTCGACCTTTTGCCCGGAGTGCCGTGGTCGATGCCGTGGGATGCCATACTCGGCGCGCCGAAGGTGGTGGTGACAGGAAACCACATCCTGGCCGGCCGATCGGTTCGCGATCCGGTCTGAACCAGCCTTCCCGAAAACCGAACGCCCTGCGTGGTAAGCAATGCTGCTTCCATGCAGGGCGTTGGATGGTATCCGTTGCCGGGACGGATGTTCAGTTGTCGTCGGAGATCGTCAACGCCAGGTCCGCAAACAAGGCGATACCGATTGGCAACGGAGCATCGCCGTAGTCGTAACCAGGGGTGTGGAGAAGGTGCGGGCATCCGGTTCCGATGCGCAACATCGCGCCGGGCACCTTGTCGAGATACAAGGAGAAATCCTCGGCTCCCATGGTGGGGTCGGGAATTTCGTGAATCCGGCCGGTCCCGACAACCCGCTCGGCCGAGGCCGAAATCCGGCGCACCGTCGGAGTGTCGTTGACCACCGGGGGTGTTCCCGATGTCCATTCAAACGTGCAGGTTGCGCGGTGGGTGGCGCAAATGCCCTCGACGATCTCCTTCAGGCGCGTTGGCAAGCCTGAACGCACCCCGTGCGAGAGCGTGCGCACGGTCCCGGTTATCTCGGCGTGCTCGGCAATGATGTTGCGGGCGGTGCCGGCATGGAATGTGGTGACCGAGACCACCACCGGATCGGTCGGTGACACTTCACGCGCAACCACGCCCTGCAGCGCCGTGACCAATTGTGCGCCGATCCAGACGGGATCGACGGTCTTGTGCGGGTAAGCCGCATGGCCGCCTTTGCCGTGGATAACGACGCGGAACGTATCGGAAGACGCCATTGCGGGTCCGTAGCGCAGGCCGATGTCGCCGGCGGGTAGATCCGGCCAGCCGTGCAGCATCACG
>CAZYBA010000291.1:3484-4720 GCA_964646105.1 uncultured Armatimonadia bacterium | reverse complement strand
ACCGTCCTCCATGTAGATGATGGTCATAACTTCACGGGTCCGACTTGTCGACAGATTGCCCGGGGCGCCGTGCAACACCCAGCCGTCGTGGAACGTCGCGTCGCCGGCCGCCATCGCGCCCACCTGCTCGATGGGGAAGCGCTCGCGTTCGATCAACTCCAGCCAGCGCGCATCCGATTCGTCCGAGATGTTTTGGGGCCCCAAATATCCGAGGCGATGGCTCCCGCGTGCGAATTGCATGGTGCCCATTTCGGAGGAACAGTCGACCAATGGCATCCACAGCGTGCAGCAGCGGACTCCGTCGAGGGGCCAATACTGCTGATCTTGGTGCCAAGGGGTGTGCCCGCCGTTGGGTTCCTTGAACAAGGCTTGGTCGTGGTAGAGGCGTACCGCATCCACACCCATGAGTTCGGCGGCGATGCGCCCGAATCGGCGCGCCAAGGTGAACCGCGCGGCCACCTCGTCCTTGCACCAGAGATTGCCGACTTGGATGAACGCCTTTCCGTAGGTGTCGCGCTGTTCGACCGGAACCGTATGCTGATTGTTCGCCAACGTTGTGTCGCGCAACGCCGGGCGGTACATTTCGACCTCCTCGCGCGTGCAAACGCCCCGCAACAATACGAATCCATTGGCTCGAAACCCGGAAATCTCCGAGTCGTCGAGCGGGAATGCCGCGTCGAGCGGAAACGAATCGACCGGGCTCACGCGCGTTTCCAAAGCAACGGATTCAGCGCACTCGCGGCGATGTCGCCCGGGGCCAGTCCCGGCAGCCAATTGGCCAGATCGCTGACACGGGCTGCATGATCCGGTTCGGTGACCCGGCCACCATCTTCCATGTAGATGATTGTCATCACCTCTCGAGTCCGGGTTGTCGAGAGATTGCCGGGTGCCCCGTGGATGGTCCAGCCGTTGTGGAAGGTCGCATCGCCTGCCCGCATGTCGCCCGCTTCGACGATGGGATAACCCTTGGTACGTACCAGGTCTTCGAGACGCGATTCCGATTCGTCGGAAATGTCGATGTTTCCGAGGTAACCCAGTTCCTGGCTGCCCCGTGCAAATCGCATGGTGCCCATGTCGGCGGGGCAATCCACCAATGGCATCCAAAGCGTGCAGCACCGAACTCCGTCGAGCGGCCAATACTGCTGGTCCTGATGCCACGGCGTGTGCCCGCCGCCCGGTTCCTTGTACAGCGCTTGGTCGTGATAAAGCCGAACTCCGTCGACTCCCATCAATTCG
>CAZYBA010000291.1:0-3474 GCA_964646105.1 uncultured Armatimonadia bacterium | reverse complement strand
ACGACGGGCCAGTGTGAAACGTGCGACATCCGGGTGCATGGTCCAGAGATTCATGTACTGGATGAAGGCCTTGCCATACGTGTCGCGCTGCTCCATCGGGGGCGCGGACTTGGCGAACTCCTCGGTGTGCTGCGTGATGCAGGACCGGTATGCGGCCACCTCTTCCGGTCCACAGACACCGTTCAATCGAACAAATCCGTCGGTTTGGAAACGATGGATTGCGGACGGGTCAACAGGGTAGCGAGAATCCAGGTCGGGAAGCTGCATCGGGGCGACTCCAGAGGGCGTGGCTTTGAAGCATCTTATCCCAATGTGATGGGCAACGGACGCGATGCGCTGCCGTCGCCCGCGCAAGTACGGTGGAGGAAACAGCGGTCTGCAATGTCCTCGGTTGGCGTTCCGGGTGCCGAAACACGTCTCAACGGGAACCAGGATCGACGGCTAGGGCAGGACAATCCATTCTCGCGAAAACGAAGTCAAGCTTTCGTGTCCGGCTTCGGTCACCAGGATATCGTCCTCGATGCGGGCTCCTCCCAACCCCTCGACATACGCGCCGGGTTCCACGGTTACCACCATGTTTGGCTGCAAAATCACCGTGCTGGTCGGGGCGAGGACACGGACTTGGTCGTGAACCAGCATCCCGAGCCCGTGCCCGGTGTTGTGGGGCATGTCCGGGAACCCGCTTCCTTCCAGGACCGTGCGTGCCAATGCGTCGACATCCTTGCCGGGAATGCCCGGTCCCACCGTCTGAACCGCGCGCGCTTGCGCCTCGCGGACGGCGTCGACCAAATAACGTTGCCCGGAGTCTGGTTGGCCGCCGACCATGAAAGTTCGGGTGACATCGGAACAATAGCCATCCAGTTCACATCCGAAATCAACCAACACCAACTCGGGCCGGCCCGACTCTCCCAGAATCCGCTCGGATGCCCGCCCGTGCACAATTGCGGAGCGCGGACCGGAAGCGACAATGGTCTCGAAGCCGAGTTTCCGGGCACCATGTGTGCGCAGCCAGACTTCCAGATCCCATGCGATTTCCGACTCGCGACGTCCCGTCCGAATCAGATCGAGAAGTTTCTCACAGGCGGCATCCGCCAATCGGCACGCCTCCCGAATCGCGTCCACCTCCACCGGCTCCTTGATCGCCTTGATTGTTTCCACCACGCCGTTGACCGAATGAATACGCTCCGAGGCGGGAAGCGACTCGCGGAGTTGATCGAACGCGTCCAGGGTGAGATACGCGCCCTCGACTGCGATGGCATCCCACGTCCATCCGTGGACTTTGCGGGCGTTGAGGAGCAACCCGGCAAACAGCGGGCTGCCCGACGGCAGCAGGACCGCCGGAATGTCGGGACACTCCAGCCGAACCTGGGTTGTGTAGCGGGTATCGGTAGCAAGCAGGAGGCGCCCCGGTCCGATCAGCAATGCCGAGTTCGATCCGGTGAAGCCGGTGAGGTACCGGACATGGTCGGGTTTCGAGACCAGCAATACGGTCGAAGCCTGTCCGCAGAGTTCGGCCAGGACCGCTGCTGCCCGATGGCACCTTCCCGAGTGGTCGTGGGGCATGGGAACGGGATTACTGCCGGGAGTCGTCGACGGCGGACTTCAGGGCATCCAGGGCAAGGATGTACGACATGGTTCCGAATCCGCAGATCTGGCCGAGCGCAATCGGGGCGATGAACGAGCGATGCCGGAAGGATTCACGGGCGTGAATGTTCGAAAGATGGACTTCCACTACCGGTAGTTTCACCGCGCGCAACGCGTCGGCGATCGCCACGGACGTGTGGGTGTAGCCCCCGGCGTTGATGACGATGCCGTCGGCCCAGGCTGCCGCTTCCTGGATCAGGTCGATCAGGACTCCCTCATGGTTGCTTTGCTCGATGCGCACATCGATTCCACGCGCCTTGGCGCCTTCGGTGATGCGTCTATTGAGTTCGGCGAACGTGACCGCACCATAGACATCCGGCTCGCGCATTCCGAGGAGGTTGATATTCGGCCCATGCAGCACCAAGGCTTGCACCGGCCCTGTCGGGGTCAATTGCATGGTCGAGTGTTCACTTTCTCCGGGGACTCAGGCCCGATTCGGCACATAGGCATATCCGCGCATCGCAACGCAGTCCCTCTCGGTGATCATATCCGCAAGCGTGCGGTCAAGAAAGTATCTCGGGCTGATTTGGATGGGGAAGGACCGGCAATTCGTGGTCTCGTCCCGGTCGATCACGGGCAACAGGGCCGACATCGAGACTGTTTCCCGCGGGAATGCTGTGCCCACGAACCGGCGGACCGTAAGCGGCCGACCGTTGACGACCGTTTGCGCATCGCGGCGCGAGTGGCAGGAATTCGGCCGCGGTTGTGTCAACATGATCCGCGTGGAAAACGTGAACCTAGGTCAAGAATCCTCCCCGTTGACAGTCGCCGTAGTCGGTGCCGGGGGAATGGGGAGCACCCAGGCGCGCTCGTTCGCGCGCATCCCGGGGGTCGCTGTCGCGGCGGTTGCGGACATCGATTCCGCCAAGGCTGCGGCGCTCGCGCAACGGCACGGCGCAGTTGCCCATGCCACTGTCGATGGCCTGCTCGAATCGGGCGTACCCGATATTGCCGTTGTAGCGATTCCGACAGACTCCCATGTCGAGGTCGCGCTGCAACTGCTAAAGGCCGGGTGCCATGTACTGGTCGAAAAACCGCTGGCGCTCACGCTCGCCGACGCCGATCGGTTGCTGGGTGCCGTGCCTGCCGGGCGGACCGTTGCCGTAGGGCAATGTGTCCGGTTTTTTCCGGAGTACGCCCAAGCGAAGGCATTGGTCGAATCGAGGGCAGTTGGTGCTCCCGCTGCGATCCGATGCCGACGTGGGGGAGGATTTCCGGGCTGGAGTCCGTGGTTTGCCGACCCCGGACGCTCGGGAGGAGTGCTCTTCGATCTCGGAGTTCACGAATTCGACTGGCTCCTTTGGTGCTTCGGACCTGTCGAGCGGGTCTATGCCCGCTCGCTGACCGGCCGCCTGAACAGTGCAGACCCTCGCGATTACGCACTGGCGACCTTGCGCCACCGCAACGGTGCCATTTCTCATGTGGAATGCTGCTGGGCGGATCCTGCCACCGGCTACACCGCGTACGAGATCGCGGGAGACGCCGGACTGTTGACACACGACTCTCGCAAGGCCTGCACCTTGACCCGCTCGTCCCGGTCTGGCAAATCATCCCTTGCGCCCCTGATCGCCGACGACGACCCCTACCATCGCCAGGCGGTGGCGTTCGTGGACACGGTGCGTGGCAAGTCCACAGCGATCGCGAGTGTCGCCGACGGCCGGGCCGCGGTTGCGGTCGCCGCTGCCGCGGTGGAGTCCGCCCGCACCGGAAAGGCGGTGACCCTGTGATCCGACTCGGGTTCCTCTCGACAGCTCATCTGCACGCCGACAGCTACGTCGCCGAGATCCGCGCGCTCGACGGAGTCGCATTGGCCGGGATCTGGGACCATCG
>CAZYBA010000290.1:3317-4728 GCA_964646105.1 uncultured Armatimonadia bacterium | reverse complement strand
CGGTGGTCGCCGTATCATTAAAAACCAACCGCATCAACCCGAATGTCAACGACATCGCCGCCGCGGAGGCAATGGTCCGCAAGGCGGTACGCAAGGCGGGAGGCGGATTTGTCCTGGTCAGTTTCCATGCCGGCGCCGAGGGAATCGCCGCGGGCAGGATTCCCCAAGGGAAGGAACGTTTCCACGGGGAAGACCGGGGGGACGTTCGCACGTTCGCACGCGCGATGGTGGACGCCGGGGCGTCGTTGGTACTGGGCCACGGTCCGCATGTGCTGCGCGGCATGGAATTCCGCCGAGGACGCTTGATCGCCTACTCGCTGGGCAACTTCGCAACCTGGAGCAAAATGTCGCTCAAAGGTTCCCTCGGAAACACGATCGTGCTCGATTGCTCGCTCGATCCCACCGGCCGCTTCCTCTCGGGACGCGTCCACCCGTTCCGGCAAGTCGGCCAAGGGGAACCCAAGCCGGATCCCAAACGAACCGCGCTCAACGAACTGATCGAACGGACCCGGTTGGATTTCCCGAAAACCGGCGCCCGCTTCAAGCCCGACGGAACGTTCACCTACTGACACTTCCGTTGACACGGACACGCCATCCCGGGCTTCGTCGAGGGTTCCATGTTTCCAGTTGCCGGGACTTCGGCGCAAAACACGTACTGACTCTTCCGTTGACACGGACACGCCATCCCGGGCTTCGTCGAGGGTTCCCGGTCTCCGGTTGCCGGGACTTCGGCGCAAAACACGTACTGACACTTCCGTTGACACGGACACGCCATCTCGGGCTTCGTCGAGGGTTCCCGGTCTCCGGTTGCCGGGACTTCGGCGCGGAACTTTTTGCCAGCGGGAGCAAATGCGGATCACGCGGGCGACACCACTTCGGACCAAGCAAGGGCAGGGGAAACGCATCTCCGAGCCGAACCGAGGGGCATGGCGGAAACCCTCAACATCCTCTGTATCGGCGCGCACCCGGACGACAATGAAATCAACACAGGCGGCCTCTGCGCCCGGCTCGCCGCCCGCGGACACCGGATCCATCTGGTTTCGGTAACCAACGGCGACAAAGGGCATTTCGCGCCCGAATACATCGCCGACCCCACCTTGCTGGCGGCACGACGACTCATCGAAGGCAACAACGCGGCAGCCCACATCGGTGCCTCGTACCAAACCCTGGGTGTCCACGACGGCGAGGTGTACGTCGACAAATCCACCACCGAAGCGCTGGTCCGTTGCATACGCTCCACGGGCGAGCCCGGTCGCGGCCCCGACCTGGTCCTCTTCAACCGCACGGTCGACTACCATCGCGACCACCGCTACACCGCCCAGATGGTCGTGGACGCCACCTACATGCTAACCGTCCCGATGCTCTGCCCCGACACCCGCCACCTCGACCACATGCCCGTTTTCGCCACCTG
>CAZYBA010000290.1:0-3307 GCA_964646105.1 uncultured Armatimonadia bacterium | reverse complement strand
CCGCCCTCAATCCATTCCTGTACGACGATTTCCGAGACCAAATCCCGTTCCGCAGTGACGTGTCGGTCGGCATCGACTCGGTGTTCGAAACCAAGGTGGACATGGTCTGCGCACACGAATCGCAGTTCTTCGAGTGGCTGCCCTACAACGCCGGGGTGCTCGACCAAGTGCCGCCCGACTTCGATGGACGTCGCCAACGGGTGTGGGACATCCTCGACAAACGTGCCCGGCACCGGGCCGCCCAATCGGCAAGCGCACCTCACCGCGGTACGTCGGGAATCGACCGGGCCGAAGCCTACCAACTGTGCGAATACGGCCGGCAACCCTCCGACACGCAAATCCGAACCCTGTTCGCGCTGGACGACTGACCGGCCGCGTTGCCACCCGCAAACACGCAAAACGAAAAAGGCATCGGAATGCACCGATGCCTTTTTGACTTCCGGAAGATCAGCCGCGGTTGCGTTCGAGAAGGACCACCAGCAAGATCCCCAGCAGCCCACGCACCTCGTCGTCTACCGGAACATCGCGGTTTTCCCGAACCACAAACCGACGTCCGATGAACGACGGCTGCTTCTGCATGGTCAATGAAACCGCTCCGTCCGTGGACGCCAGATGGTACGCCGGATGGAACAGGTACCCGGTGAACATTCCCAAAACAGGAATCTCGCCGAGCAGCGCATCCGCCACCTTGATCCACGGATTCGCCTCGGTCACCGTGAAAATCGTTCGACCGTCGGCATCCGAAATGGTGTAGCCCGCCGACCACAACGACTTCATTCCGTTGCGCTTGATCGAACCGATCGGCATCCCCGACGCATCGGCGAAATGGTAATTGGCGGAGAAATCGATCACGCGGTCGGCCTTGATCGTGTACAGCAAGCGCGACTGGGCATCGTCGGCGTACACGGCGATGTCTTCCTTGAGCCGGAACGCCTTCTGCTTGACATACGCGACCACGGCGCCCTGCGAGTCGGTGACGCGCACTTCCTGCGCCAAAGCCAACAACTTGAACGTCAATTCCAAAGGATATTGCATCGAATCTTTCTCCGTCAAGAGAGCGGCCAGATCGTCATCGGAGGCACCACCCCGCAGCAATGCAAACACACTCGACGCTGCGTCGATCTCGTCGGTGGTCGTTGTCACAACCAGAACATCACCGGCTTGCCCGGGTCTCCAGTTCTTCCAAGAGATCGAACAACCGCTCGTAATCGTCCTCGGTATTGTAATACGCCGCGGAGATGCGCAGGGCATCGAATTCCGGAACCGGCCGCAGGAACGCCAGACGACGCTCGAGCATTTCGCCGCAGAATTGGGCGATCTGCTCGCCGGTTACCCCGCGGATACCAATGGACACCAATGCCGACCCGTGCTCCCAGGGTTCGGGCGAGAGCAACGTAAACCGATCCGGCTGTTCCAGCACCCGGCGACGGACATGGTGGGCAAGAATCCGTTGCTGTGCCTCGATCGCTCCAGGCCCCCAACTTTCGTAAGCATCCAGTGCGGCGTGCATGGTCGCGAGCACCTGTGCGGGACGGGTGGCGGTCAACTCGAACCGGTGCGCGCCGGCGGTCCAGCCCGGCGGTCCGTCGTACTCGTGGTCGGGCCGGAAATGCATCGTGCCCGAACCCACCCATCCGGGAAGCATCTCCTCCTCGAATCCCGCGCGGACATACAGCAAACCCACCCCGTTCGGGCCGTACAACCACTTGTGGCCGTTGGTGACATAGACATCGCAGCCGATCGTATGCAGGTCGATCGGGAACTGTCCCGCCGCCTGCGCCCCATCGATGAACGACACAATCCCGCGGTCGCGCGCCCATTTCGACAACGCGGCCACATCGGGACGACGCCCTGTGTTGCAGTCGACATGGGACGCAACCACCACCCGCGTGTTCGGGGTGACTCGCCCCTCCACCGCGTCCAGCAACGCCTGGGGATCGGTCTCGAGCGGGTACCGGATCAGGTTGACCCGGCCCGTCTGCTTGAGGAATCCGAACACCAGATTGGTGGTGGGATACTCGTGGTCCGAGATCAGGACATCCACCGGGGTGCCCCAGCGATCCCAAGGCAGGGCCAGCGCTGCGTTCAGACTCTCCGTAGCATTTCCCGTGAACGCCAATTCACTGGAGTCCGCCCCGAGAAACGCGGCCAAGCGATCCCGGGCAGACGCAGCGTCGCGTTGCATCTGCGCGTAGGCGGCGTATCCTCCGGCTTCAATCCGCCGGGTGCGTTCCACCAAGGACTCGATTACGGAAGGAGCACAAATCCCCTTGGTTCCCGTGTTAACCTGCAAGATGTCAAACGCAGGAAGGGATGCTCGGAAATCGTCGATTTTCGTTTGGGGAATCGGGGGTTGATTGGACAGCATTCTGTCAGAGACGATTCCCGGCGGCCGGGCGCGACTCCTGCCGATTGGGCAACGCAATCCACGCTGGCACCGGCACCAGATTTCCGGCCGATCTCCCGGCAACCGTACACACCAACCACGGACGACCGTGCACGCCACGACGCAGATGGGATGCGGAAATCCGAGCGCGCACCAAGATCACCTCTGCACCATCCGTCCAGTGCAGCGGCAGGCTTCTTCGCCCGCGAACACCGGCAACACCCCATTCCCTCTCCACACGCGTCGCTAAATGTCCCAGATACTCCAAATCAGCCGAAACATCCGGATCGTAACTGAGCAAGACCGGAACCGTGCTCCATTTCGAGGTCGGATTCTCGATCCAATCACGGGCACCACAGAGAACTCCGGTCCGAGGTACTCCTTGCTCGGCCACGCGGCGACGAACTTGCCAGCGGAAATACGCCCGACAAACCACCGCAGCGCGAACCAATGCTCCTGCGAAACAGGCCGCCGAAATCGATGTGGCGGCAGCAGACATCAGCCACGCATCGCCGAATCCAATCCAAGCCGCCGCAGTCGCGAATGCCCCACTGGCGGTGAAAACCACCAACGCGCGCCCAAGGCCACGGCGAACCGCCGGACGGTCCTGATCGATGTGGTTGAACAATGCGTCGGAAAACGACATAGGGATTGCCTACAGAGTACTCCGCACCGCGAAAGACCCGCAATTTACTGGATGCAACAAAAAAGCGCCCCCCCCTTCCGGGGGAGGCGCTGTGAATTATCTCACGTTACTTGGCAGGGGGTGGGTTGCCATTGTTGCCACGCTGGCGACCACCGCCACCCGGGGCTCCCGCTCCGCCCGGGCCGCCCTGGCCACGACCGAAACCGCCACGGCCGCGGGGATTGTCCTTCTCCCACTTCTCAACCTTGGCCTTCTGATCGGCGGTCAACAGCGCA
>CAZYBA010000289.1:4352-4730 GCA_964646105.1 uncultured Armatimonadia bacterium | reverse complement strand
TCGATTGGAGTGTTCTGGGGCCCACCGGGACCTACGTCGACCACGGCACCACGTTGCGCAGCACGGGCGGTGTCGATGTCGGGCTCGGTTTCGACGGAGGCCACCATGGCCGAAGGCGCGACCAGGGCGACGGGTGGCGGGGCAATTTCCCGAACGGGGAACCGGTCCTCTGGACAGAAAGCTACGGCCCGCTGACCCTCTGGTTCGACGGGTACGGGCGACGTCCGATTTTCGGAGTGGGAACGCAGTTTCAGTCTAATTTCTACGGACCGTTCCGCGGGTTGATTGAGCTGCTAGACGTCAACGGGAATGTCTTGTTCGGGCAGGAATTCGTGGGAATGTCGACCGCTGCGGGAGATGGGTCCGCGGTCTTTGCGG
>CAZYBA010000289.1:2703-4342 GCA_964646105.1 uncultured Armatimonadia bacterium | reverse complement strand
GGGCGACCAGCGCGCTTGGAAACATCTATGGCGTACGTTATTCCGGAGTCAACGCCCCGGCTTTGCCGCAGGATTTCGCGGTGAACCATGTGTCGCTGCGTACCTTCAACGGCATTCCGGTTCCGGAGCCGGCGGAATGGGCCGCATTCGGGATCCTGGCCTCGGGAGTCGCGACACTGATGGTGCGTTCGCGCCGGCGCCGCTGAAGCCGGGCGTCGGGTATTGCCAACACGCAGGAACCGTGAGCGGAACCCGGAGCCGAAGGGAGGAAGGGGAGGGCGGCTTCGGATTGCGTCCTGTGCGCCGGGGACGTGGTGCGTCTGGGAATCGTCGGCCGGTTGCCGCCGCGCTGCTCCGCAGGCGAGCCGATTGTCTCGGGTAATGACCCGAATCACAGCGGGAAGGTCACACGGGGCGGATTTGAACCGTACACTGCTTCGAGGCGTCTGCCGTGGGAATCCCGCCGGCATCGTCGCCCGGCCCGATTTGAAACGGAGATTCCCATGCGTTCGATTGTTCCTGTCGCTGCGGCCGTGATCGCCGCCGTTGTCGCTCCCGCCGCCCAGGCCCAGCTCAAGATCGGCGACCCGGCTCCGCCGCTGTCGGTTTCCAAGTGGGTCAAGGGCACGCCGAACAAGCTCACCCCCGGCAAGGTGCATGTGGTCGAGTTCTGGGCGACCTGGTGTGGTCCGTGCAAGGCCACCATTCCCCACCTCACCGATCTGTCCAAGAAATTCGTAGGCAAGGCGGATTTCACCGGAGTCTCCATTTGGGAAGGCAACGGCGGAAACACCGACCCGGTGGCGATAGGCAAGAAGGTGGATGCGTTTGTCGCCGAAATGGGCGCCAAGATGGGCTACTCGGTCGCGATGGACGACAAGATCACCGGCGGGACCATGGCCACCAAGTGGATGGAGGCTGCCGGCGAGAATGGCATTCCGTCGGCGTTCATCATCGACCAAAAGGGCAAGGTGGCCTGGATCGGCCATCCGATGCAGATGGACGAGCCCCTGGCAAAAATCTGCGCCGGCACCTGGAACACGGCCGAGTATGCCAAGGAAGCCGGAATCCGCAAGGCTGCGGAACGCAAGATGCAGACCATTGCCCGCGACCTGCAGCAGTTGCTGATGGCGGGCAAGACCGCGGACGCCATGGCGTTGGTCGACAAGGAAACCGCGGCCTCCAACCCCGATTCCAAGGTAATGCGGGGCGAGATCGCGCAGATGCTCAATTCGATCGCGTGGGCGGTGAGCGACCCCAACCGCAAGTTGCCCCCGCAGTTCGACAGCATGCGCAAGTCGGCGGTGGACATGGCCCGCAAGGCGGTCGACCTCAGCGGCGGAACCGATCCCCAGATCCTCGACACATTGGCGTTTGCTCTCGCCAAGTCCGGGAATGTCAAGGAAGCACTCACGGTGCAGGAGAAGGCGGTTTCGTTGCTCGGCAAGGATGCGCCGGCGCAGCTCGTGAACGAGCTCAAGGGGCGCCTCGAGGAGTATCGCGGCCAAAACAAGTAAATCTGCCTAGCCGAGGTCCGGGAAATCCCGCGACCCGGCGGCGATTCAGCTAAGATAAACCGGCCCGCGGGAATGTCCCGCAGGCCGGTTTTTCGTTTTCCGGAAAGGGAGTACGATCGGCA
>CAZYBA010000289.1:0-2693 GCA_964646105.1 uncultured Armatimonadia bacterium | reverse complement strand
TTTGTCTTCGCCACTGCCAATCGGGAACGCGTTTTGTCTTCGCCACTGCCAATCGGGAACGCGATTTGTCTTCGCCACTGCCAAACGGGAACGCTTTGTCGTCCAGAAGACACGGCCGCGCATTGCAACCCTGTCTTGTTGTCATTTCGAGCGTTTCAACAACCCCGTCTGTGGTAGTTTCCTGAGCATGGATACCAAGCCGCCCGTGCCGGTCGTGACCAAGCAACCGGCAATCGCGACCAGGACTGTGTCGCAAACTGTTTCCGACCCGTTCTTCGCCATCGACCGGATCCACACGGTGCGGATCACCCTGACCAAGGAAGACTGGGACGCGCTCCAGCCCAAGGCCATGGCCGGGTTCCTGCAAATGGACTTCGAACAACGTCCCGCCACCGTGGAGATCGACGGCAAGCCGGTTGATGTGCGCCTGCGCTTCAAGGGCAACGGTACCTACATGCTGTCGGGCGGGTTTCTCAAGCGACCGTTCAAGCTCGAGCCTGCAACCGGCAAAGCGTTCGACCTGCCCGGCAAGCCCACCAAGGTCAATTTGAACAACAACATCATGGATTCGAGCGGACTTCGGGAGGCGGTTGCCTACGACGTGTTCCGACGCCTCGGGGTGCCGGCCCCGCGCACGGCGTTCGCCAAGGTGGTGCTGAATGTGCCGGGGGTGGCGGACAAGAAAACCCTCGGTCTGTACACGGTGGCGGAGCAGGTGGACGACCGGTTCCTGGCCAAGCATTTCGGGAAGGCACCGACATTGGTGCTCAAGCCCGAGGGTGCCGTCGGAATGCCCAAGCGCAATTCGTGGAAAGACATCGAGAAGATGTACGACCCGAAAGGCAAGCCCACCGCTGCGGACAAACGTCGCTTCCAGGGGTTCCTCGAGTTTGTGCACGACGCATCGGATGCCGAATTCGCCGCCAACGTGGGCGATTGGCTGGATATCGACGCGTTCGCGAAGTTCCTGGCGGGCACCGTGGTGACTTCCAGTATGGATTCGATTCTGGTGGGCGGACACAACTACTACGTGGTGTTGCACCCCACCACCGGGAAGTTTTATTTCCTGCCGTGGGACCTGGATCTGGCGTTTGGAGGATTTCCGCTTGCCGGGGCCGATGGAGTCAAGTTGTCGGTCGACCAGCCGGCAATTGCGCAGGAGGTTTTGATCAAGCGCTTCCTCGCGGTGCCACGCTGCAAGGATCGTTACCGCGCGGCGTGCCGGCAGGTGGCGGACCTGATGCGTTCCAGCGAGCCGTTGCGAAAGCGGTTGGAAACCGTGGTGGCTCCGGTGGTGAAGCAGGAGGACAGGACCGCGGTGGCGGGTGGGATTCCCGGCATGGGGGGCTTTCCGGGGTTTGGGGGACCGGCTCGCGGGGGTGCGCCGGGTGCCGGTGGTCCACCGCCGGGCGGTGGGTTCGGCGGCTTCGGTGGTTTTGGAGGTCCCGGACGACCGGGGGGTGGTCCTGGATCTCCCAATCCGGGTGCGGGTGGCCCGCCTCCCGGCGGTGGGTTCGGCGGAGGCGGATTTTTCGCGGTGCCGGTCCCGCGGCAAGGCGGACGTCCAGGCGGTCCGGGCGGACCCTTCGGCTTTGGCGGTCCGAATCCGTTCGAGACCGTCGCGCTCAAGCAGTTTTTGCAGGAACGTCCGAAGCAGGTGATGCTCCAGCTGGCGGGCAAGGCGGTCGGCGAGACACCCCGCGGCATGATGATGCCGGGAATGGGCGGTCCGGGCCGGCCGGGCGCCGGCGGGGGACGTCCCGGAGCGGGCGGCCCTCCCGGTGGCTTCGGCGGCTTCGACCTCGGCGCAATGGTGGCCGGGGCTGTTGGAACTTTTTTGGGTGACAACGCAGCCGAATTCGACCGCGCGGCATGGGAAAACGTTTGGAAAACCCGCCTCGAATCCGCAGATTCGAACCGGGACGGCACGGTCGACCAAAAGGAGTGGGATGCGTTGGTGGACCGCATCTACGCCGACCAGCCGGGGTTCGCGCGGATTTTCCCGGGCCAGGTACGGAATGCGTTCTCCGGGACACCGTTCGAACTAAGCAAGGCGTTGTCCACCGTGGCCGGCTGGTTTGGAAGGTTCGACTCCGACAAAAACGGCAAACTGGTGCGCAAGGAATTCGGGGAAGGAATGCTCGGCGCGCTGCCGCCTCCCGACTTCAGCCAGATCCCCAATCCGTTCGGCGGGGCAGGTTTCCTTGGAGGCGGGGCCCCGCCGCCGGGTGGCCCGGGACGCTGAATTCGGAGCGGCGACGGGAACGCGCAACGCTGGAATCAATTCCCGGACTGCTCGTGCGATCCGGCCAATCGACCCCAAACAGAATGACAAACTGCCGAACCGTCCTCCACTCGGGCGGTTTCGGCCTCAAACTTGGGTATTGACAGCGGAGGCCGGTTTGGTGAAGATACGGCACAACGTAGGGAAAATACGATCATGCCCGTGCACCCGACCCGTCCGCCGTCCGTAATCTTGGCTTGCACCCGTGGGGTGCGGGGCGAACGTTCGCCCGAGCGTGCGGTGTTGCTCCCGCGAGCGCTTGATCTGCGGGTCGGGGGTGCCTTGGCGGCTCTGTTGGCGACGTTCCTTTGCGCCCCGGCGAACGCCCAGTCGTTCTCCGACGAAATGTTCGAACGTCGTGTGCGACCGCTCCTCGCGAAGCAGTGCACAACCTGTCACAACTCCAAGC
>CAZYBA010000288.1:0-4736 GCA_964646105.1 uncultured Armatimonadia bacterium | reverse complement strand
ATGAATCCCCCGGCTCAATGGCCTCGTTCCTCGGCCGCCCGTCTTCGACGGGACCATGGGGTGGAGGCGCCCCCAAACGACGAGGGTTGGGTAGCGTCCAGGCATCCCACCCTCCCCCCGTAAGGGCAACCCGCAGGGTCGCGGGGCGACCCTTGTGGTTGCCCGTGTCATCCGACCACGCGCCGTCACCAGCCACCCCGGAAACCATCCCCCCGAAAACAGCGTAAGGTGTACGGCATGGAACAACCCGATTCGCCTACCCCCAACACCAGCGACCGTACCGTCAAGGTCGGAATGCTCGCCCGGGTCGAAGGCGAAGGCGCACTCCATGTCCGTGTCCGCGACGGCAACGTCGACAAAGTCGAGCTGCGCATCTTCGAGCCACCGCGCTTTTTCGAAGCCCTTCTGCGCGGACGCGACCACAGTGAAGCCCCCGACATCACATCCCGGATCTGCGGTATCTGTCCCATCGCCTACCAACTCGGCGCCGCACAAGCCATGGAGGATGCCCTCGGGATTGTCGTCGACGGTCCTCTGCGCGACCTGCGACGAATGATCTACTGCGGCGAATGGATTGAAAGCCAAATCCTCCACGCCGGCATGCTCCACGCACCCGATTTTCTGGGCTACGACGACGCCATCGCGATGGCCAAGGACCACCCGGACACCGTCCGCACCGTCCTCAAACTCAAGAAACTCGGAAACCGTATTGTCCACACCCTCGGGGGACGCGAGATCCATCCGGTCAACATCAAAGTGGGTGGCTTCTACCGGGTGCCTACCAAAGCCGAGCTCGCCCCCCTGCGCGACGACCTCCTCGACGGCCGCGACGATGCCGAAAGGCTGGTCCGCTGGGCCGGAACCCTGACATTTCCCGAATTTGAACGCGCCGTCGACGCCGTCTGCCTGCACGACGGCGACCGCTACCCCATCGACCGCGGCAACATTGTGGCTTCCGACGGACTCGATATCCCGGTGCAACGTTTTGAAGAATTCTTCGCTGAGGAACAAGTGCCGTGGAGCAACGCACTGCACGGCCTGCGCAAGGGAAAAGGCGCCTACCGGGTCGGGCCGATCGCCCGCTGGAACACCCACCACACCTGTATTTCCGAAATCGCCAAGGCCGCGGCACGGGACGCCGGCCTGGTCGGCCCCACCCACAACCCGTTCCGCAGCCTGATCGTCCGCGCGGTAGAAGCCCTCTACGCATTCGACGAAGCCATCCGCCTGATCGACCAATACACCCAGCCCGACCGCCCCAGCATTGCGTACACAGTCCACGCCGGCACCGGCGCCGCCTGCACCGAAGCCCCCCGAGGCATCTGCTGGCACCGCTACACGATCGACGACAACGGCAAGATCGTGGACGCCAACATTGTCCCGCCGACGTCCCAGAACCAGCGCACCATCGAGGACGACCTGCGGGCGATGCTCCCCGGAATCCTCCACCTCCCCGACGACCAACTCACCTGGCGCTGCGAACAGGCCGTCCGAAACTACGATCCCTGCATCTCCTGCGCCACCCACTTTCTCAAACTCGACCTTCGGAAGGAGTAACCCGGCATGCGGACGTTCGTCATCGGAGTCGGTAACGCGTACCGCGGCGACGACGCCGCGGGGATACGGGTCGCCAAGGCGTTGCGCGACGCCCGTGCACTGCCGCCGACCTGCATCAAGCAGTGCGACGGCAATGGAACCGACATCCTCGATTTCATCCGTGGCGCCGATCGGGTCATTCTGGTCGATGCCGCCGAGTGCGACGACGCGCCCGGGACAATTCACCGGATCGACGCCGAACTGGAAACTCTCCCGCGGACATGGTTCGGCCGCAACAGCCATACGTTCGGTCTCGCCGAAGCAGTGGAAACCGCACGCTCCCTCGGCGATCTCCCCGAGAGAACCACGGTCTACGCCATTGTCGGTGCGAACTGGGACCACGGCGGTGCCGTTTCCCCGGCGGTGGCCAAAGCCTGCGTCGACGTGGCGAAGCGGATCGCAGCCGAACTCGCCCAACACGGGTGAGTATCGTAAACGACCCGATGGGTGCCTCGGCAACCGGTGAGGTAAGAAAACGGGTTCGGCTGGTCTTGACCGGAACCGTCCAAGGCATCGGGCTGCGTCCCTGGCTGGTACGGACGTCCACAACCCTGGGCCTCGGCGGCTCGGTTGAAAACCACGGCGCCGACGTTCACGTCGAGTGGGAAGGCGCTCCGGAATCCGTGGCAGCCGCGCTGGAGACCCTGCGTCACCACGGTCCGCCGGGCCTGCGCATCGCTTCCTGGGATCAAGCCGAATGCCCGCCAACCGGCACAACCCGGTTTGAGGTCGGGGAAAGCGCCGTAGGACCCGGGGGATGGTCGCTGCCGCCCGATCTCGGCCCGTGCGCCGATTGCCTGCGCGAGATGCGCGATCCCTCCGATCGTCGTTTCCGGTACCCGTTTGTTTCCTGCACACGCTGCGGCCCGCGTTGGACAGTCGCCCATCGCACCCCGTGGTGCCGCGACAACACGACGTTCGCCCGATTTCCTTTGTGCGCTCAGTGCCACGCCGAGTTCACCGATCCAAGCGACCGACGTTTTCATGCCGAAACCACCGCCTGCCCCGCCTGCGGACCGACACTGCGTTGGCATTCGAGCGGAAACTCCGAACCTACAGCCACCGGAACCCCGGCACTCGAAGCCGCCGCGACCCTGCTTCGCGACGGCGGGATTGTCGCGGTGCTCGGGGTCGGGGGTTTCCAGCTGATGGTCGATGCGACGTCCGAAACCGCGGTCGCGCGCCTGCGGGAACGCAAACACCGTCCCACCAAACCGCTGGCCGTGCTGTTCCCCGACGTCGAAACCGTTAACGAGTGCGCGCAAGTCAGCCCACGGGAATGTCAGGTCCTTGAAGACGTTTCCCGGCCGATCGTGTTGCTCGACGCCAAAACGGGCGGCTTGCTGGCACCCAATGTCGCGGCGGGTCTGGGAACCATCGGGGCGATGCTGCCGTTGTCGCCACTCCATGGGCTCCTGATGGACGATGCCGGGGTGCCGCTGGTTTGCACGTCCGGGAACGTGTCCGGCGAACCGCTGGAATGGAACGTCGACGACGGGATCCGGCGGCTCAACGGGATTGCGGATGGCTTTCTGGTGCACGACCGGCCGATTGCCGCGCCGGCGGACGATCCGGTGGTGCGGGTGATCGACGGGAGGACCAGGGTTCTGCGCCATGGACGCGGCACCGCCCCGTTCACCATTGCGTTCCAAAAACCAATCCCACCGGCACGGGCTTGGGGCGGCCATTTGAAGGCAACACCGGCGGTCGGTGCGGGGAATGCCGCGGTGCTCGGTCCGCATTCCGGCGATTTGGAGACACTGCGCGCCACCGGCCACCATCGCCGCCAAGCCATCCGTCTCGCCCGGGAAATGCCCGAGCCACCCGTTATCGAACTGCACGACCGACACCCGGACTACGCGGGAACCCTGCTCGCGCGGGAGTCTGGGTTTTCAACCGTTGCCATTCCCCACCATCGGGCCCATGCCGCCGCGCTTGCCGCCGAACACGCGCTCCGCGGACCGATGCTGGCGGCGGTCTGGGATGGCGCGGGGCTCGGGGACGACAACACGGTGTGGGGCGGAGAATTCCTGGTCCGCGATGGTTGCGAGGCCCCGTGGCGACGTTACGCGCATCTGCCCGGATTTCCGCTTATCGGCGGGGACGCGGCGGCGCGCGAACCACGCCGGTGTGCATTCGCCCTGCTGTGGTCGATTCTGGGTGAAGACGCCGCCAATGCGTGGGCTGCGCAGCCCGACTCCCCAGTCTCCGAAACCGAGCGCGAGGCATGGGGGCGGTTGCTGGCCAGCGACATCGCCTGCCCCTGGGCGACTTCTGCAGGGCGCTGGTTCGATGCCGTGGCGGCGTTGCTCGGAATCGGCATGGTCAACGGCTGGGAAGGAGAAGCGGCGGCACGCCTCGAGACGGCAGCCACACAGGTGGGATCGGCTGTTGAATTGCCGCGGTTCGGTGTCGAACGCATCGATGGCGGCGCGCAAATCGATGGGAGAGAACTGGTCGTTGGGTTGCTCGACGGGTTGTGTTGCGGAATCGCACCCGGGATGCTGGCCCGCGGGTTTCACCAAGCCCTCGCACGCCTGATCGTCGACATGGCCAAGGTGTCGGGAATGCCGGACATCGGTCTAACCGGCGGTTGTTTTGTCAACAAACTGCTGGTGGAAACCACTGCGGAACGGTTGCGCGGGGACGGTTTCCGGGTCTGGACCCACCAACAGGTACCGCCGGGCGACGGCAATCTGGCATTCGGTCAGTTGGCGTGGTTATCAGAACACGGGGAACCGGCGACTCGGCTCGCGGGCGGACACCGGGACCATTCGGGACATTCCCCGTTTGGGTAACTTTTGGAGGGAAACACCATGTGCCTGGCGTTACCGGGATTGCTCGAAACAGTCGACAACCACGACCCGCTGACGCGTTCCGGACGCGTCCGTTTCGGCGGAATCACCCGTTCGGTGCATTTGGCTCTGGTCCCGGACGCCGAACCGGGCGACCATGTGCTGGTGCATGTCGGGGTGGCGCTGGCGGTGGTCGATCCCGCCGAGGTCGAACGTCTGCATTCGTTGCTGGACGACCTGGAGGCAATCGATCCCGCGCAATCCTTACCGGAAGTGGAGTTGGGCACAAACCCGGATTCCCATTCATGGCCGTCTTCCACCAAAGGGGAATTCTTGTCTTGATTT
>CAZYBA010000287.1:0-4762 GCA_964646105.1 uncultured Armatimonadia bacterium | reverse complement strand
GAATTGTTTTGCATGCCATGGACCCGATGCTCAGGCCAGGAAGGGTAACCTCCGCCTCGACCAACGTCCCGATGCACTCGCGAAAGCGCTGTCTGGAAAACCCGCAATCCTGCCCGGCGATCCGGTGGCGAGCCCGTTGATCCACCGCATCGATTTGCCGACCGCATCACCCTTGCACATGCCCCCCACCGCGTCCGCAAAGTCCTTGCTTTCGTTCAACCTCGGGATCACCGGCCGGCAACCCAGGACGACACCGTTGATCCGATCGACGGATTCCTTCTCGAGCGGATGCGGGACTCAGGGCTCAAACCGGCCCCCGAGGCCGATCGCGCCACCCAGATCCGGCGTCTGTCCATGGACTTGACCGGACTGCCTCCCACACCGGAGGAAGTAGACAATTTCCAATCCGACCGCTCCCCCAACGCATACGAAAAGCAAGTGGACCGCTTGCTCGGATCGCCCCACTTCGGGGAGCGCATGGCGATCGGTTGGCTCGATCTGGCGCGGTACGCCGACACCCACGGATATCACATAGACAGCCATCGGGATATGTTCCGCTGGCGCGACTGGGTGATCGATGCCTTCAACAGAAACCTGCCCTACGACCGGTTTGTCGTGGAACAGATCGCCGGAGACCTGCTTCCGAACCCGACCCTCGACCAACGAATCGCCACTGGATTCAACCGCAACCATCCGATCAACTTCGAAGGGGGCGCCATCCCCGAGGAGTACCGCAACGCGTACGTTGCGGATCGGGTCGACACCACAGCCACCGCATTCCTCGGACTGACACTGCGTTGCGCCCAATGCCACGACCACAAGGTCGAACCGTTCACCCAGGCCGACTACTACCGCTTTTACGCGTTTTTCAACAATATCGATGAAGAAGGCTTGGATGGGATGCGGGGCAATGCAAAACCGATGATCGCCGCCCCGACCGACCGGCAACGGGCCGAGCGAGACGCATTGAAGGTCCGTCGTGACGATATCCTGAGCCAACGACGGGCCCTTCTGCAGCAAGCCGCGTCGTCGTCCGATTCGGTGTCCGCCCGGGTCGCTGCAGCCCGCCAGTCACTCACGGAATCGGCCCTCCATTCCATCGCCGCGACTGCGAACGTCGGCCCGCAGACCATCGGCACCCCGGTCACCCCGGGCAACACGATCGACATCGACCGCCCTGGACCGGAGCCAAGCGGAGGCATTTCCTACGGAGGCTGGATCTGGCTTGATTCGACAGACCAAAACCAGACAATCGTCTCGCGAATGGACTCAAACGACGGTCTGCGCGGGTGGGACCTTTTCGTGGCCGCCGGCGGACGTCCAATGGCGCACTTCATCCATCGCTGGCCCGACAACGCCCTGCGCGTGGACGCCGTCGATCCGATTCCATCCCGCAAATGGGTTCATCTTTGGGTGACATGGGACGGGCGGTCCGGCGCCGAATCGGCACGCATTTTCGTGGACGGCAAACCGGTTCCCACCACGTCAACAGTATCCACGCTGAACGCAGACATTTCGACTTCCAAACCGATCCGGGTCGGCGGTCGATGGCCCGGTGCAGATCTGCGGGGTCGGGTCGCAAACATCCGCATCCATCGCGGAACGGTCCCCGCCCCCTTGGTCGACCTTCTCGTCACACTGGAACGGAGCGAATCCAACGGTGCCCTGCCGGAACGGATCCACGACGCCGCAACACAATGGTGGGTCGAGAACAAAGAGCCCGCCTACCGGAATCTCGGGGATGCATTGGCCGTCATCGACCGGCAGGTCCAGACGCTCGAATCCCAAATCGCCACAACCATGGTGATGCAGGAACGCACCGGGGAGCCACGCAAGACGCACATTCTCACCCGGGGCCAATACGATCGCCCGACCACGACGGTAACCCCCGGCTTGCCCGCCATCTTCCGCGACTCACACCCACCTTCCCCCAAACAGGACCGAAGGGATGTCGCAGCATGGTTGGTCTCCCCCAAGAACCCGCTGGTGGCCCGGGTCGCAGTCAACCGAATCTGGCAACACTTCTTCGGAACCGGTTTGGTCGCGACCGCCGAGAACTTCGGCACCCAGGGCGAACGCCCGAGCCATCCCGAACTCCTCGACCACCTTGCCGTCTCTTTCCGAGAAGGCGGTTGGGATACCAAGAAACTCATCAAGCGGATTGTCCTGACCCAAGCCTACCGTCGATCGTCGGTCTCAACTCCCGAGTCCCGCCGCATCGACCCGGCCAACCGGTTGCTCTCCCATGCGCCCCGGTTGCGCCTTCCGGCCGAGCTCATCCGCGACCAAGCGTTGGCAAGTTCGGGACTCTTGGTGCGAACCGTCGGTGGGCCCAGTGTCAAGACCTACCAACCTGCCGGCCTCTGGGAAGAAATGTCGTTCAAGGGCGATTTCAGTGCCCAGTACTATGTCCAGGACCATGGGGATAAACTCTGGCGCCGGTCCCTCTACACGTTCTGGAAACGCACCGTGCCTCCGCCCAGCCTGCAGACTTTCGACGCGCCGGAACGCGAATTCTGCATCGTGCGCCGCTCTCCGACCAACACACCGCTCCAAGCCTTGGTCACCCTCAACGACCCGACATTCGTGGAGGCAGCTCGGCAGCTGGCATCGGTATCCATTGCCGAGGCCAAAGGTGTGCCCGAAGCTATCGCACTGCGGATTTACCGGAGAGTGCTGGGACGATTACCTTCACGTAGGGAACAATCCGCACTGCTCTCACTCGCCAACCGCGAGTATTCCGAGTACCGACGCAATCCGAAACGGGCATCCGATTTGCTGGGCATCGGGGAATTTCCCGCGGATCGGAGACAAGATCCCGTTTTGCTGGGCGCATGGACCAGTGTCGCGTTGGCGGTCTTGAATCTCGACGAGGCACTCAACCGGGGATGAACGGGATCTGAGCTTGGGGCAGCGCGGTACGGAAGCGTACCGGGGTCCGAGTCGCCACCGACCCCCCTGGGCTTGAAGAGCCGGTCGATTTGCCGTTGATTGAGATCGCTCGTCGTTAATCGAGCCATCGCGCGAAGCGAAATTGCCTCACGACCTGCGCACCGGCGCGATCGGGAGCATCCTCCTCCGGGGCACACCGGGACCAGCCCGCCGACCAACCTCCGAACCGACGATCGCGGCGTGCGCGACGCCCCGTACCTGGTTCCCCGTCCCAGTGGGTGGTGTGTCAGGACGCGTGTTTTGCCTCGGGTGCGATCACCAACGGTATCGATATCCGCTGGGAAAGCCAGCCCGCCCACGTCACGCCGCACGGGTCGGATTCATCCATCGGACGATTCGCGAACGATTCGGTCAACACCAGCAACTGATATTTCCCGGATTCCAGCTCGGCGACCACCGCCTCGGGCAGCGTTTTGGCGGCACGCCGGGTTCGGACGCAGTACGTACCGCACGACGTCAGGTGCCGAGCAGCTTCCGCCAACGCACTGTCGGCATGGTTTATCCAACTGCGCCGAACGGAATCAGGTGCTTGCGGCTGGTCTGGAGTCTGCGCCAGTACCGTCAATCGGACGCCCGCCATCGGAAACGCCAGCGCGGCAGCCGCTTCGACCTGCAATGCCGACATCGGCGAGCAATCGACCGGAACCAGGATTTTGGGAAACTCGGTCGGGAACAAGGGGGAAATCGTACGCATGGGACACACCATCCTTATGGGACATCGCGCCGGGACGATCGGACCGATGCCTGACCGAATTCTAAACAGCAAGTGCCGGCGCATCGTCTTCCGAATGGCGTATTCGACTGGGCAGGATCCTTCTCGAGGGCCTGAGGAAACCTCCGAAAATCTCTTGACTTCGCAAACCCGACGGGTATAATTTGGCTTGGCACTCGCCGCCTAGGATTGCCAAAATCCCGTGTGCGGCGGATCAATTCCCCTTTAGGAGCTTAGTGAAATGACCCTTCGTCCCTTGGGCGACAAGGTGGTGGTCAAGCCGTCGGAAGCGGAGGAACGCTCCGTCGGCGGCATCCTCCTGCCCGACTCCGCCAAGACCAAGCCGCAGGAAGGCACTGTCATCGCGGTCGGCGCCGGCCGCATTCTCGACAACGGTGACCGTCACACCCCCGCCGTAACGGTGGGAGATACGGTTGTCTACAGCAAGTACGGCGGTACCGAGTTCAAACTGGGTACCGACACGGTGGTGATCCTCGACGAGGACCAGATCTACGCGATCAAAGGTTAAGGAACGATGGCAGCCAAGGAACTACTTTTCGACGAAGCCGCTCGGCGCGCCCTCGAGCGCGGCGCCAATGCGGTCGCCAACGCGGTGAAGGTCACCCTCGGTCCCCGCGGCCGGGTGGTCGTCATCGACAAGAAGACAAGTTCGAAAACATGGGAGCGCAGCTGGTCCGTGAAGTGGCGTCCAAGACCAATGACGTCGCTGGAGACGACACCACGACCGCAACCGTGCTGGCGCAGGTGATTGTCAACGAAGGTCTGCGCTATGTCGCGGCCGGGGGATCCCCGCTCGCGGTCAAGAAGGGCATTGACAAGGCGGTCGCCGCGGCGGTCGAGGCCCTCCACAAGGTGGCCATCGAAGTGGGCGATACCGAAAAGGTCGCCCAAGTCGCGTCCATCTCGGGAAACAACGATCCCGAGATCGGACGACTGATCGCCGAAGCCCTGGACAAGGTCGGCAAGGACGGCGTCATCACCGTCGAGGAATCCAAGGGAACGCAAACCACCCTCGAAGTGGTCGAAGGAATGCAGTTCGACAAGGGCTACATCTCCCCGTACTTCGTGTCCGACCCG
>CAZYBA010000286.1:0-4772 GCA_964646105.1 uncultured Armatimonadia bacterium | reverse complement strand
GTGCCTGGGCGGCCACCGAAGCGGGAGCGACCGTCCGCGACCGCTTCTACCTCCGTGCGCCCGCGGTCGGGCCGGTGATCCGCAAGGCGACGGTCTCCCGATTTGCCAGGGTTCTGGGAACCTTGGTCTACGGTGGCGTGCCGATCTTGGAGGCATTGGAAATCGCGGGGTTGTCGGCAGGAAATCGTGTATTCCGCCTTTCTGCGGCGCGTGTCGAGGAGGAAGTGCGCGCCGGCCGCCCCATCGCGGACGCAATGCGTGACGCGGGAGCGTTTCCACCCGTCCTGACTCACATGGTTGCCATTGGCGAAGAAACCGGCGATCTGCCCAAAATGCTCGGGCGGGTCGCCGACAGCCTCGATTTCGAGGTCGACACCGGCATGCGCCGCCTGGTCGCCCTCGTCGAACCGATCATCGTCCTGTCGATGGCCGGTTTTGTCGGATTCGTCGTCCTTTCCGTCGTGCTCCCCATCTTCCAAGCACAGAATCTGGTCAAATGAACATTCCACTGCGACGCCGGCGCCAGTCGGCCTTCACCCTCATCGAACTTCTCGTTGTCATCCTGATCCTGGCCATCCTGGCCGCGTTGATCGTTCCGAGAGTCGTCGGCCGCACCGGCGAAGCCAAGCGCGCCAAGGCCTCGTCGGACATTTCCGCGCTGGCCGGAATGCTCCAGGCATACAAACTGGACAACGACCTCTTTCCCGCCACCGAGCAGGGACTCGCGTCATTGCGTGTGCAGCCCGGTGACGCTCCGAACTGGAAGGGTCCCTACTCCCAGAAGGACATTCCGCTCGACCCGTGGGGCAACGAGTACAGCTACGAATCGCCCGGACCCGATGGCCAAGACTTCCTGATTGTCAGTTACGGCGCCGATGGTGCTCCCGGCGGCGATGGCGACGCGATGGATGTCACCAGCGACCAGTAAGGCATCCGTGTCCGGTACCCGTCGTGCGTTCACCCTTGTGGAAGTAATCGCGATCACCGCGATCCTTCTCTTGATCGCCGCCATAGCCACCCCGAGTTATGTCGCCATTCGCAAAGGCCAAAACGAACGGGCATTGTCGGCGTCGATTGAACGCTTGCCGGTTGAAGCACGTATCGAGGCACGTCGGTCCGGATTGCCGGTCGCGTTGCTCTGCGACTCCGAATCGTTCTGGATCGAATCCCGCCCGGCCGACAGTGATCCGGTGGAGATTCGGCGCATCGCACTCGGACCGGAAACCGCCGTCGATTCGCTGCGGCAATCCGGCCTTGACGTCGACCCGACATCGTTCGAGTGGATTGTGCAACCCGACGGCACCGCCAACTCCGCCGATATCAACATGACATTCGGAAACCGCGTCCGGACGTTGCGCCTCGGCCGTGTCGGCGACTCCCGATGGATCGAAGGTGGCGTGGACGAGAACACCGAGGAATCGTGGCCAGCCGGGGAACGCGTCAACCGTGGCACCTGATCCGGCGCGCCGCCGCAACGCCAATCGGAGGAGAGCATTCTCCTTGGTCGAGGCCATTGCCGCAGCGGCCTTGGTCGGCATCGGCGTCACCGGCGTGCTGACCGGTATCCGCAGCATCCTCGCCACCGAGAGCCGTGCCCGGACCACCGATCTGTTGCAGCGACTGGCTGTCGGGAAACTGGAAGAGATCGGAAGCGTGACCGACCCGCAAACGGCGGAAAACGAAGGCGATTTCACCGAACAGGGTTACCCGGAAATCCAATGGAGCCTGACCGTGGAAACCACCGACGATGCGTCGGTTTCGGCGGTAACCGTCGACGCCGTCAAGGCGGACAATTCCCAGTCGGTGACCGGTTGGGTCTACACGGGCACGGATACCGGAACCACGACACCTTCGCCGACAGGAGCCAACCCGTGAAGCGTCGACACCAGGCTTTGACACTGGTCGAGTTGTTGGTCGCCCTGGCCATGTCGACCATCCTGATGATGGCACTCGGCTACTCGTTCGCGACCGGTCTCGACCTCGAACGCAACCGCGCGGCACGCCGCCAATCCGATCGTCAAGTCGAGGCCTTCGAGGAACGGATGCGATCGTTGTTGCAGGGCGCCAAGTTGCGCGAAACCGATGACGAAACCTTGGCGACCTTTTTCGTGGGAACTCTGGAAGGCGGCGACGACTCCCTCGGGTGCGATCGCCTCACCTTCACCACAACCGGTCCCGGCGCCAGTTTGTCCGACCGGGCCGATGACCGGACCTTTGAGGAACGCAATACGGAAGTCGGTCCACAGGGCGGCATGACAGAGGTCTCGTTCGGCTTGGTCCCTGTCGGACAAACCGCGCAGACCGAGGGCCTGTTCGAACGAATCCAGACCCCGGCCGACGTCGATCCCGACCAAGGCGGAACCGAATCCGTGCTCTCCCAGGGCATAGTCCGCATCGGTTTCACGTTCTGGGACGGTGTCGACTGGGCTGCCGAATGGGATACCCTCTCGTCCACCGAAAGGCGTTTGCCCGCCGTGGTTCGCATCCGCTACGTCCTCGCAGACGATCCTGAGGACCGCATACGCGAGTTTCTGGTGACCATTCCGGGAAGCGACATCGACATCGACAATCCACTGAACTCCGGAGCAACCCAATGAACCGACGTTTGCGAACGGCCGGAGTCATGGTGCAGGCACTGGTTGTTCTGGCGGGCTTGGTCGTCTTGATCACCACCCTCGCGGCGGACCAGCGTGTCGTCCTGCGCGAGATTCAAGTGCGCCTCGACCGTCGACGGGCTGAATTGAGCGCCAAGGCCGCCGTCGAGCGAGCCATGGCGACCATCGCCGTCGCCAATACCAGTCTGCTGACGCTTGCCGACGATTGGGCGGTCCTGGGCAACCGCGGAACCGAGGAATTCGAAGTCGGCGCCGCAACCTTCCGGATCGAGATCGTGGATGCCGGCTCGATGGTCAATGTCAACACCGCCTCTGAAGAGTCCCTGCGCCTGCTGCCCCTGTCGGACGAACAAATCGATGGGTTGCTGGATTGGCGTGAGGACGGCGCTGCGCCGCGACCCAGCGGGGGGCGCAACGAATATTACGAGGCGTTGGAACAGCCGTACGAATCGGCACGCCTCCCGCTCTCGACAGTTGCGGAACTCCTGTTGGTGCGGGGCTGGACTGCGCGGAATCTGTACGGCATCGACGACTCGGTGCAATCGACGGCGACGTTGCCGACTGCCGACAACGGGGAGCCGTTGCCCATGGCGGGGGTCTTGACGGTCGACAGTGGTGCTCCGAACAATCGTGCCGACGGTTCCCCGCGGATCAATCTGAATCAGCCGGGTCTCAACGCCGCGGCGTTTGCACAGTTTGGAGTCGACCCGTTGATCGCCGCGCAACTCATCGCCGCCGGCCCATTCACGACTTTGCGTGAACTATTGATCGCTCCGGGCGTCACTCCTGACGTGCAACAGCAACTTCTCGACGGCGCCACCACCATCGCCAGCGATCGGCTCCCCGGTCTGATCAATGTCAACACCGCGTCCCAATCGGTGCTTGAGACAATTCCCGGGTTGACTTCCGACGTTGCCGCGGCGATTGTTTCGCGGCAATCCACCGGCCTCGCGTCATTGGGCGAACTGGCCACCATTCCCGGCCTCGAAGGACCGACATTGGCATCGATCGCCGACCGCGTGACGGTTGCGGGCGACACGTGGATCGTGCGGGCGCTCGGGCGCAGCGGGGATACCACGGTTGCGGTCGAGGCTGTAGTCGGAATGCGCTCCGGCCGCCCCAAGGTTCTCACCTACCATCGTCTCCCGGACACCGGCGTGCCTGCTTGGTGGAACTGGAATTCGGACAGCCAATCGGGGGCGACCCCTTGAGCAAAGCGGCATTGGGTTCCCTGTTTGTCGAATGGTCGCCCGATGGCGTCCGTGTCTGGAATCCCCAGTCCGGGCGCATTGCCGAAGGCCGGAATCTGGACGAGGTTGCGGGCTCGCTCGCCGGGCATCGCAGCGCCATCGTCGGCGTCGCGCGTACCCACTGTTTCACCAAGCGGATCCCACTGCCCAAGGCGAATTCCGAGGACCTTCGCCGTTTGCTGCAAGTCCAGATTGGTCAGCACAGCCCCTTGCCTGCCGATCAGGTGAGTTTCGATTTTGTCGCCACGGGAGAACCGCTTGGGGACGGCTACGCGGTCCTGCTGTGCATGATGCGCACCGGGGATCTGCGGCAATTGCGCGACGCGCTGGCCAAGGCCGGCCTGCGTGCAGAGCGAGTCCTGCCGATTGCGCTGGCCGCCGCGCCTGCATTGGTCTCGACCGGGCGGCAGTCCGGGCTGGTGATCGACCGATGGCTGGGAAGCCCAACCCACGACATCGTCAACTCGGGCCGCTGGATCTACGGGCGTACCTGCGATCCCTCCGAACTGGAAACGCGTGAACTGGCACGTACTTGGGCCG
The DNA here is from genome assembly GCA_964646105.1 of uncultured Armatimonadia bacterium. GTDB lineage: Bacteria > Armatimonadota > Armatimonadia > Armatimonadales > Armatimonadaceae > CAIRTT01. Next base: position 367 of record CAZYBA010000286.1, on the reverse strand, counting down.
CAGTCGGAGAAGCGTCTTCCGACGAACTAGTCCGCGCGGATTCTCCGGAAGGCGGACTTCTGATACGGCACCTGGGCCAATCTCCTGCGATTTCGTTGGAACCCGCAGAAGAACGGGTCGCGCGAGAGCGCAAGCGCCGTGTCGGACGAACCCGATTCGGCGTCCTGATGGCGTTGGCGTCGGTCCTGCTGATCGGGTACGTTTGGGACGAACGCGACCGAAACGAGGCGGTGCTGCGGCGGGGCGAAGGCGTCTGGGCCCGCCAGCTTGGCCAACTTCGTTCGATCCGCCGAACCGAACAAGGCAAGGCAACCGAAGCCACCAAGGTTCGAACGTCCCTCGACCGTGCCTTCACGCCGGCGCAATC
>CAZYBA010000285.1:0-4773 GCA_964646105.1 uncultured Armatimonadia bacterium | reverse complement strand
GCCCCCGGTCGCCATGACCACGGAGATGGCGTTTTCAAACGCCTCGCGGGTCATGGGTGCGGTGGCGGTCTTGGTGGGGGTGGTGGCCCGTCGGTTGCGCCAGACCGGGTGGCGGGCCCGACAATTGGGCTATCTGCTGTTTACCGTTCTTCTGGGCGTGGTTTTCAATGACTCGGGTTTGGTGACCGGGTTGATGGCACTCCTTCCGATGTTGGCGTTGACCGGCGAGACCGGGAAACTGCCCTTTGGTTCCAATCCCGAAACACCCGCTCCGCGTTGACCTGATCCGGGATAGAGGCCTCCGACCACCCGGTTTGTGCGCGGCGTTCGGTGAAACGCAGGGCGATCTTGCAGACGAAAAAAGGGAGCCCGCGCGTGCGGACTCCCCCGACAGTCTGCCTTCCGAAGCGGTCAGGCTTTGGGGCGGTGCATTTCTGCGTCGCCGGCGAGCAACTGGATCAAGTTGATCTGCCCGCCGTGGTAGCAGAGGTTGCGGTACGGAATCTCCAGCAGGTCGCCGGCGGTGAAATTACGCGATCCGAAGGCAATGGTGCGGTCCAGTTCGTTGTCATCGTATGCGAGCCAGCGTTGTGCCAATTGGTCGAGGGTTTCGCGAAAACGTTGGATGCCTTCGTCGCCGGTGGTGAATTGCCGCACGGCTTCCATCGGATGTCCTTCGGGAGCCGGTGTGCCGTTCAGGCCGGCTAGAACCAGCTCGTTGACTTGGATCAGTTCGGCGAGCATGTCGTAGACGGTGCGGGTCATGGCGCTTCCGGGGACCGGGGGCAGCCAGTCGCGCTTCTCTTCCGGGGTGGTCTCGATCCAGTGGATGACGAGATTTCCGATGTTGGTCAAACGTCCGGCCATGTATTGGCAGATGCTCACGGGGAGTGTTTCCTCTCTGGGGGCGTGGTTCGGGATCCCACGGTGGTTCTACGTTACCGGAAAGTGTCCGCCGCCGGTAGATCGGGGCGACCGGGTACGCAAACAGACGACGCAGTCGCTCGCCCGACCGACAACGTGGCGGGTTGTCGAGGGGGCACGGCACGCAGCAAGCAGTCCGGTTCGGGAACAATTATCCGGGAGGCGTGTTTGGCTGCTTATGGAACGACGAACATTTCTCTTCGGGGCCTTGGCCTTGGGTGCTCCTGTGACCATCCTGGGCTGCGGAGGTGGCGGTGTCGCATCGTCGGGCGGTGGCGGAAATTCCGGCGGGGATCCCGGACGTACTCGACAGGAAGTGGTCGATGCGATCAAGGACGGTTTCGGGGTTTTCAAGTCGGGCAAGTCCAGCGGTTCCCGGCTCCGGCCGACAAGGAGCGGGAGCCCAACCTTCGACGAGTTCTACCAACTCTGGGTTTTGCCGGTGGAGAACGGCCGGGATTTCTTCGAAGACGAGGCCTGCACGCTCACGGCAGGCTCGGACCGTTACACGCGTGTCTATGCCGAAAACGGCTCGGATTTCGAGGCCCGTGGGCAGTTCTCGATTACGAAAGGTCCGCGGGCGGGTGCTGCCGGAACCAGTTCTGTCTCGAATACCCCGGGACTGTACACGTTCCGGTTTGAAGGCAACATCCCCGGACAAGGTTCCTATCGCATTGTCGGACGTTGGGACGAGAACGGTGGGGGCTACGAGACATTCTCGGACGCGCCCGATACGGGGCCGCGTTACTACAAATGCTTCTACCGGCCGGACGGGACCTCCAAACTCGAGTTTACAAACCAGCGTGGGTTGGAGTTTGCGCTGGAGTTCACGGCGGAACGCTCCGGAACCGGCGTGGTGCGGGGCTCGGATCCGGCGTTGTTCCCGGGAACGGTCACCTGGGACGTCGACGGCAACGGAGCGGTGGTCTTCGCCGATGGATCGCGCGTTGAGTTCCAAGGGTTGAATCTGGATAACGTCTGATCGGCCCGCGCGGTCCGCATTTGCGCCGGCGGAAGTTGCGTCGATGCGACGCCGGGTCGATCGGTTCGACCTTTGGACATGATGGAAAAGCCCTCGCGGGAGCGGGGCACTTTTCGTTTTCGGGTGGAACTTCGCCGCAACGGCCCGTCCCAGGTCGATTGGTGACATTGGCGGTGACGGGGCGCGTCGGTCCGCCCACAACTCACAGCGGGTTTGCCAACCTCTGCACCGAAACGCCGCGTCCACCAGTCCTCCCCGAGGGCTGCCCGGGTTTCCAGTGGGTACCGAGTTCTCCATGGGCCCCGATCGTGTAGAATCGGGACAATCCCCGAAACGTCGCGTTGCCTCGTCGTGGCGGGCATGGTGCTCACTACCCGAATCGCCGTCGCGTCGGTGCGCGGCATCCAACCGAGGGCTCCGCTTTCCAGGCAAAACGACTCCGGGCAGTGCCGAAGGGTAGCCGGAGCGCGATGGCCGGCGACTCGATTCGATCGGGGGAACGGGTCGTCGAAGGCCACGCAGGAGTTGCATCCGTGATGTTGCGTTTTGTCATGTCTTTGCTTCGGAGCCGACGTAGGCATCGCGTTTCGGGGGCGGGATGGTTTGGGCTTTGTTGGCTCACGCTTTGCTCCGCAGTGTGTTTTGCGGCGGATGACGGCGACTATCTTCGAGATGTAAAACCGATCTTGCGTGAGCGGTGTATCGCGTGCCACGGGGCCCTGAAGCAACAGGGCAAACTGCGACTCGATACCGCGGCGCTGGCGTTGAAGGGTGGTCAATCGGGTCCGGCCATCCGGCCCGGGAACGCGTCGGGAAGTCTTCTCCTCAAGAGAGTCACGGCATCGGTCGAGGCGGGACGTATGCCGCCGCTCCATGAAGGCGAACCGCTGACCAGTGCCCAGGTCACGACGCTACGACGTTGGATCGCGGCGGGGGCGAAGGCGCCGACCAAGGAATTGCCCGAAGCCGATCCCCGCAAGCACTGGGCGTTTCAACCCATCGTGCGACCTGCGGTGCCACGAACCGGGCCGGGCTGGGGGCGCAATCCCATCGACGCGTTCCTGCGGCAACGCCACCAGCAGAATGGGATCAAGCCCCAACCGGAGGCTACGCGGATTGTGTTGCTTCGTCGCCTTTACCTCGACCTGATCGGCATCCCGCCGACCCTCGAGGAGATCGCCGCCTGCGAAGCCGACAAATCCCCCCAGTGGATCGAGCGGACTGTGAAACGGCTGCTCGCCGATCCGCGGCACGGTGAACGGTGGGCGCGGCACTGGATGGATATCTGGCGCTACAGCGACTGGTGGGGCCTGGGCGACCAGCTTCGCAACAGCCAGAAGAACATCTGGCACTGGCGGGACTGGATTGTCGAATCGCTCAACGCCGACACACCTTACGACCAGATGGTGCGCTTGATGCTCGCTGCGGACGAGACCCATCCCAACGACCTGGGCAAATTGCGCGCGACCGGCTTCCTCGCCCGCAACTATTGGCTCTTCAACCGTCCGCAGTGGATGGAGGAGACCGTGGAGCACGTCGCCAAGGGCTTTCTCGGCCTGACGGTCAACTGCGCGCGCTGCCATGACCACAAGTACGACCCGGTCAAGCAAACCGACTATTACCGTTTGCGGGCATTCTTCGAGCCGTATCACGTGCGGATGGATGTCGTTCCCGGCGAAGCGGATCTGACCCGCGACGGCATTCCCCGCGCTTTCGACGGCCTGATCGACGAGCCGACGTACCTGTATGTCCGTGGCGATGAACGCAACCCCGACAAGTCGCGCGTCATCGCGCCCGGAGTACCGGAATTCCTGACCGCCGAGCCGGCCCCGATCAAGCCGGTGGCGCTGCCGGCGGACGCATGGCAGCCGGAGCGACGCGCGTGGGTGCTCGACGCACAGGTTGCATCCGCCAAGGCGCGTCTGGCAACGGCCGAGACGGATCTCCGGAACGCGATGGCGAAGCAGGACGGCGGGGAAACATCGGTCGTCGACGGCAATCGGGATCGGGCAGCTTCGGAGATGGCGTTGGCCGCCGCCCGGGCCGATCTGCTGGCAGTGGAATGGCGGGTCGCCGCAACCCGGGCGGGTAAGAGCGATCCGCAGTTGATTGCGACAGCGGTGCAAGCCGAACGTCAGGCTCAGGCCGCGAAGGCCCGTTACCGGGTCGCGGTTTCGGAACTCGCGGTGCACCGTGCGCCGGCCGACAAGAAGGACGCCGCCGAGAAGACGTTGAAGGCGGATCGCGACGCGCTCGAGAAAGCGATCGCCGCGGTCACCGAGCCAGTCAAGCCAACCGACACGTTCACCCGGTTTGTCGGTGCGGCCTGGACTCCGACACGGTTCTTCGATTCCGGCAAGGACGATCCGCAGGTAACTTTCCAACCCCGCAGCACCGGCCGCCGCACCGCTCTGGCGAATTGGATCACCGACCGGCGCAACCCGCTCACTGCCCGGGTCGCCGTCAACCACATCTGGACACGCCACATGGGCCAGCCCCTGGTTCCGACCGTTTTCGACTTCGGCCGGAAGGGAGCGCCGCCGACGCATCCCGAGCTCCTCGACTGGCTGGCAAGCGAACTGATCGACAGCGGTTGGAGCATGAAGCACATCCATTCCCTGATTGTCAACTCCGCCGCGTACCGCATGAGTTCATCAATGGCTGGAGCGGAGGTCGCGGCGGCAAAGGACCCCGACAATCGACTGTGGTGGCGGCGCGTGCCGATCCGGTTGGAGTCGCAACTCGTCCGCGATGCCTTGTTGGCGTTTGCAGGGAAGCTCGACACCACACGGGGCGGCCCGTCTGTGCCTATTGCGGAGCAAGCGGACTCGACGCGACGTAGCCTGTATTTCTTCCATTCCAACAAC
>CAZYBA010000284.1:0-4775 GCA_964646105.1 uncultured Armatimonadia bacterium | reverse complement strand
GGCCCGTGCCAGGAATATTCTCGGGCAAACGTTGGCGGCAGGCATGGCCGCAACCGCCTGGTACGCGCCGCGCAGCGGACGGACATCGCAAATCGTCGCATTCACCACGTTTGCAGGTCTGGTTTTCCTGACCGCGTGCAACTCCTACGACTCCGTCCAGGTACGCATACTCGTCCTGCCGTTCACCGCGGCCCTCCTTGCCACGACACGCAGCGCGCGGGTTCGCCGCCCCCCCGACCGCACCACCGTCGCCGCAGTCGCGATTGCCTCGGTGGCAACGTTGCTCGTCGGAACCGTTATGGCGGTGGTTGTAGAGAAGAACAAGTCGGTGATCGCGGGATGGGCAAACCCCTTGCAACCCATGGGATCGTGGGACAGTGCTCCCGGTTTCGGGGGTCAACCCATCCTGGGGCCGCGCTTCGGAGATCCGGGAGACAATCGTCGTGTCCTGCGCCTGGCAGGCGGGGAAGGCGGGCTGCTGCGCGGGGTCGTATTCGACACCTACGAAAACGGTCGCTGGGGTCCGCCGACCGAGCAACGGATGCTCAAATCGTTTGACGTCGCGCCAATGGCGCTGCGGGGAATCCACGCCAAGGACGATGTCCCGGTGGATGTCGATCGATTGAATGCCGAGATCCCCCTTTTGTACGCCCCACTCTCCGCAACCGCGTTCGATTTCGGAGATGATCCGGGGGTCGAGTGGCTGCCGGGTCCCGGTCCGATCCTGGCATCCCGCAGGACACCGCTGCGGTACCGTTTTTACGATTCCGGGAATGAAACGCGCGGACTAGTGGCGACCCCCCCGGATTCGGAAGCGATCGACCGAATGCGCACAGTCCCGCGCGCATTGAAGCGCTTCCTGCGGAAAACAGCCGCGCCGGTGTTGCGGGGAGCCAAAAGCGACAAGGACCGGATCGCACGGGTGGTCGGATGGCTGGGCAGCAACCATGGATATTCCTGGTCGTTCCTCCCAGGAGCCGGCGATCCGATCGAATGGTTTCTCTCGACACCGGGCGCCAGTGCCCACTGCGAAATCTTCGCATCCTCGGCCGCGCTGCTGCTGCGCACCGCCGGAATTCCCACGCGATATGTCGTCGGGTATGTCGCCCATGAGCAGGACCGTTCCGGATATTGGAATGTGCGGGGCAGGGATGCCCATGCCTGGGTGGAGGCATGGTGCGACAATCGGGAGTGGGTGACTGTCGAGGCCACCCCGGCGGCGGGCCTCCCCGGCCGATCGGCTCAGGCCGTGGCGTGGTGGCAACGCTACATAGAGGAGGTTTCCGACACCGCCGTGCGTTGGCGCGACACCGTTCAGGAAAATCCGTCGACCGTTTTGTGGGTGGTTGTCCCGGTCGCTTTCGGCATCCTGGTGTTTGTTCTGGCGCGAAGCCGTCGACGGGCACTCCCGGAAGCCTACCCGGGCAGGCGGTTGGATCATCGAACCCGGCAATGGATTGAACGGGAGCTGCTGCGTCGCCGGTGTCCGGCAGTCCCGAGCGAGCCTTGGATCACCACGGCGCACCGCATTGCCGACGATGACCCGGTCAAGAAACCCCTGATGAATTACCTGGAGTTGCTCGAAAGGGAGCAATTCGGCGGAGGGGCGGACCCCGCTCGATTGCAGGCAGCGGAAGCTTTGGTGCGCCGGACGGCGCGGGAATCGCCCCCCGCGCGCGAAGACCGGCAGGTGCCTCGACGATGAAGGGCACACCGCGGACCAGGGCCGCCACACGGGACGTTCGCCCGCCGTTGATATTGGACCGTTGTTGCCTGGCATTGCGCACACGGCCAGGTCATCTGCGCGATTGACATTGGCTGGGCGGTGACCGTACCATCCCAACAATGAAACTGCTTCGTTTTCTTGACAATTCCGGTACTGTCCGCTGGGGATGTTCCGCCGACCCTGCCCACCGGAGCGCCGACCTGCTCGACCAATCGCCTCTGCTGGGTGGCCGTCCCACCGGCAATGTGGTTCCGGTGGCCAAGCTCTTGGCTCCGGTGGAAGCTCCGAACATCCTGTGCATCGGCCTGAACTACCGTCGCCATGCCGAGGAAAGCAACATGGCGATCCCGGAACGGCCGTTGCTCTTCATGAAAGCCACCAGCACGATTACCAATCCGGGCGATCCGATTGTGCTGCCGGCGATGTCCGAAGAAAACGATTACGAGTGCGAGTTGGCGGTCGTGATCGGCAAGTCGGCCAAGGAAGTTTCGGAAGACGACGCCCTCGATTATGTGCTTGGGTACACGGTCGCCAACGATGTGTCGTCGCGCGACTGGCAACTGCGCCACGACAAGCAGTGGATCCGCGGCAAGAGCTTCGACACATTCTGCCCGCTCGGCCCGGTGTTGGTGACCGCCGACGAAATCCCGGATCCCCAGGCGCTTTCGATTGCCACCCGTGTCGACGGCGTCACATTGCAGTCTTCAAACACATCCGACATGATTTTCAATGTCCGCGAGATCATCAGCTACCTCTCCCGCTCGATGACCCTGCTGCCGGGGACGGTCATCCTGACCGGAACGCCGGAAGGGGTCGGCATGGGGCGTACCCCCAAGCGATGGCTGGCGGCCGGCGAGACCTGCGAGATCGAGATCGGGGGAATCGGCATCCTCGCCAATCCGGTGGTTGCGGAGGAAACCCGATGAGCCTGTTCCGACTCGACGGAAAATTGGCGGTGGTGACCGGCGGGGCCAGTGGTATCGGGGCCGCGATCGTGCGCCGGCTCACTGAACAGGGTGCGCGCGTGGTGGTCCTCGATGTCGCCGATGAGGCGGAGATCGGGGACGCGGTCATTTACTGCGATGTTTCCAGCCCGGATTCGGTGTCTGCGGCGTTTACGAAGATCGATGCCATCGGCAGTCCCGACATTCTGGTGAACTCGGCCGGAATAGGATTTGTCGGCGACCTTCTCGCCACCAACCCGCAGGATTTCGACCGCCTGATGGGTGTGAACGCGCGGGGTGTCTTCCTGACCTGCAAGGAATCGGTCAAGCGGATGAAGGACGCCGGAACCGGCGGCGCGATCGTCAACATCTGCTCGATCGCCGGGAAGGTGAGCCTGCAGGAACGATTCGCCTACAGCGCCACCAAGGGGGCGGTCCTGATGATGACCAAGGCGATTGCGCAGGACTACATCCGGGACGGCATCCGTGCCAACTGTGTCTGCCCGGCACGGGTCCACACACCGTTTGTGGACGCCTACCTTGCCAAGAATTACCCAGGACACGAGGCGGAGAAGCTCGCGGAATTGTCCTCTGCCCAGCCGATGGGACGTATGGGGCTGCCGGACGAAATCGCCAATTTGGTCCTCTACCTGGCATCCAACGAATCGTCGTTTGTCACCGGCGCCGACTACGACATCGACGGCGGCTGCCTGGCGATGCGGTAGGCGGGATTGCCCGGATTTCAAGTCGAATTCCTCGGCACCGGAACGTCCACCGGGGTCCCCATGATCGGTTGCGACTGTGTCGTCTGTACGTCGGACGATGCACGCGACAACCGGATGCGGCCGTCGGTTCTGGTGTCGACCGGATCTGGAAACCTGCTCGTGGACACCGGTCCGGAAATGCGGCTCCAACTGCTCCGGGCCGGTGTCGGCCAGATCACCGCGGCGCTGATCACCCATGCCCACGCCGATCACATCTTCGGCATGGACGACCTTCGCCAGTTCAACTTCCGCGGGGCGGGTCCGATCCCGGTGTATTCCGAACCCGAGACGCTCGAGCGGCTGCGCAGTGTTTTCGATTACTGCTTCCGCGAGACCCAGACGGGTGGCGGAAAGCCGAAGATCAACCTGCTCCCGCTCGAGCCGTTTGTTCCGATGGAGATCGGCGGGATTGAAGTCCTGCCCATTCGGCTCTACCACGGCCGACTTCCGGTGCTGGGCTATATTTTCGACCGCCGATTCGCGTATTGCACCGACGTGTCGGCGATTCCGGACGAATCGAAGCAATTCCTCAAAGGCATCGAGCACCTCGTTCTCGGCACGGTCCGCGTCGATTATCCGCGACACAGCACCCATTTCGTGTTGCCGGAGGCGCTTGACGAAATCGGGGAATTGTCGCCCGGAAACGCTTGGCTCACCCACTTGAGCCACTTTTTCCACCATGCGTCGGTGGACGCGGGCCTGCCCGAAGGTGTGCATCTCGCATACGACGGCTTGCAGGTTCGATTGCCGTAAGAGATTCACGTCGGATTGCCGGGCGTTCGACAACACGGTCTGCCCGGATGGCCATCTTCCGGTTCCCGCCCCCGGACAGACCTTGGTTTTCTCCGGCCGCGTCCGCAATTCCCCATCGGATAGAATGCGGATCGTCATGTCGGACAATATTTTCGCCAAGATCGGACGAGGCGAAGTCGCGGTAAATGCCGTTTACGAAGACGAATTCGTCGTCGCGTTTCCCGATATCGCCCCCCAGGCTCCGGTGCATGTGCTGGTGATCCCGCGCGCCGCCATTGTGGATACGTTGGGGTTGCCTTCAGAGGATCCGCAGATTGCGGGTCGTCTCTTGCTCGCGTGCGCGGAAGTCGCCCGGCGCACGGGCATCGACCAAAGCGGCTTCCGTGTGGTTCTGAACACGGGCGTCGACGGCGGCCAGACTGTTCCGCACCTGCACGCGCATGTCCTCGGCGGGCGTCCGCTGGGATGGCCACCAGGTTGAGTGACGAAACTCCGGGCGACAACAACGCGCAAAAGCCCCCCCTCTCCCGGCGCGATTTCCTGAAGATCGCGGGTCGCGAGGCTGCGGACACGGGTGCCAAGGTAATT
>CAZYBA010000283.1:0-4775 GCA_964646105.1 uncultured Armatimonadia bacterium | reverse complement strand
CTCTCCCCACCCACGTTCCGGATGGCTGTTTCGAGTTACCTCATGGAGATCACCTCGTGACGATTGGCTTTGTTTGCCTGGTGGCCACACTGGCCAATTCCGCAATGCCTGTTGCCCGCGCCGTCGAGTTGCCCGAGCCGACCCTCGCAAATGTCGCCTACGGACCGCATCAACGCAACATTCTGGATTTTTGGAAAGCCAAAGGGGATGGTCCCCGCCCGTTGCTTGTTGTCATTCACGGAGGTGGCTGGATCACCGGAGACAAGAGCAAGAAAGCGCCGGCAATTCAGCCGTTTCTCGACAAAGGAATCTCGGTCGCCGCCATCAACTACCGCCTGGCTCCCGAACATCCCTTGCCCGCACCGGTCCATGATGCCGCAAGGGCCATCCAATTCCTGCGGACCAAACGCAATGTTTGGGGCATCGACACCAGCCGAATCGCGCTGACCGGTCCCAGCGCAGGCGCCTGCACGTCGATGTGGTTGCTCTTGCACGACGACCTCGCCGACCGCAACGCCAAGGACCCGGTCCTGCGCGAATCAACCCGCGTCTGCGCCGCCGCGGTATCGGTCGGGCAGACCTCCATCGACCCGACCGTGATCCGCGAATGGTTGGGGCCGAATGTCCTGCAACATCCCATGATTTCGCAGTCGGTCGGCCAATCGGACATGGACGCCGTCTTTCGAAATTACGAAAAACACAAACCGGTCTACGCAGAGTTCTCCCCGATCAACCATCTCGATGCCCGGGACCCACCGCTGTTCATGACCTGCAGCGCCGAGATGGACCTGCCTGCCCGGGATGCCGGACACGGGATCCATCACCCGGTCTTCGGCGTGAAACTCAAGGAAAAATCCGACCGACTCGGCCACGAATGCCACTTGGTGGTTCCCGGTTGGTGGAAATCCGACCGATACGCCGGGGCGGATGAGTTCCTGTTTGCGAAACTGCTGGCCAAATAGGGCGCAGTGTGTCGCACCCGGTGGGATTTCGGAATCAGCCGATGGGATGACTTCCCGACTCCGGACCGCTTTCGACAACCGGTCCCGTCTGGATTCGGAAAGACTCCCCGTCAAGCAGGTTCCCGTATTCACCAACGCCTGTTCCCGGGGAATCCCCTTGAATCCAGACGAACCCGGCGGGCGAACACCATCACCAACGCCCCGACACCGCCCGCGATACCATTTCCGGCATGAATCCGTATGCCGACCTTCCCCCCGCTCCGGAACACACGTCTCATCGAGGTCCGGTCCATTTCATCGGGCTGTGCGGTGCCGGGATGAGCGCGGTCGCACGGCTTTGCCAACAAAACGGCTGGACGGTGACCGGCAGCGACGAAGGCTTTTACCCCCCGATCTCCGATGTGGTGAAGGGTTACGGAATCCCGTGCGCCACCAACTACTCCGCGTCCAACATCCCCGACAACACCCGTACGGTCGTGATCGGACGCCATGCCAAACTGGTGCCCGAGACCAATCCCGAGGTGGCGGAAGCGTTCCGTCGGCAACAAGACGGCCAACTGACCATACTTTCGTTTCCAGAATTGCTGCGCGACCTGATCGGGAACGCCACACCGCTGATCGTCGCGGGCTCCTACGGCAAGTCGACCTGCAGCGCACTCGCCGCCTGGGTGCTCCACGCGTCCGGGCACCAACCCGGGTGGTTTGTCGGGGCGGAGGTTCCCTGTCTCGGGGCCAACGGCAACTTGGGCAACGGCGAAGTCTTCGTGGTGGAAGGTGACGAATATCCGGCGACCCTGGCCGACATCCGCTCCAAGTTCGCGTTCTATCCTGTCCGGCATCTGCTGCTCACGAGCTGCGAGCACGACCATGTCAACGTCTTCCCGACCCAGGCCGACTATCTCGCCCCGTTCCACGAACTCGCACGCCGTGTTCCCGGCAACGGCACCCTGATCGCGTGCGCCAACGCGCCGTTCGTGCAAGATGTCATCGCGGGATGTACCGCGCCGGTGGTCCGCTACCGCATCGAACCCGGACCCGACATCGACTGGTCGGCGACGGATCTGCGGGTCGAAAACGGCATCACGCGGTTCACAATTCTCCACCACAACACCGCTGTCTGCGCGGTCGAAACCACCCTGCTTGGCAGACACAATGTGGAAAACCTGATCGGGGTCGCCGCGGCAACCGTCGGCACCGGCTTGGTCTCCCCGACCGATTACGCGGACGCCATTTCCCGCTTCACCGGCATCCGTCGCCGCCTCGAACGGCTCACTCCCGAAGGAACACTCCCCGTTTACAACGATTTCGGCAGTTCCCGCGCCAAGTGCCGCGCGGGGATCGACGCACTCCGGGACGCGTTCCCGGACCGACGCCTGATGGTTTGTTTCGAACCCCACACGTTCAGTTTCCGAAACCGGGAAGCGCTCCCATGGTACGACCGGCTCTTCGCGGGCGTGGGCCAGGTGTTTGTCTACCCGCCCCCCGACCACGGTGCCGGCAGCCACGACCAACTCACCCTGTCCGAGATTGTGGAGCGAATCCAGGGGTCCGGAGTCGACGCCCGGCCGGTCGCGAGCGCCGACGCATTGCTGCACCACCTGCAATCCTGCGATCCCGCGCACGATGTGATCGTCTTCGAAACCAGCGGCGGCTACGACGGTGCCATTCCCAGGGTCGCCGAGTGGGCATCCCGCCAACGCGGCTGAACGAGCTCGTTCCACGCTTGGCAATTCCGCTTCCGGATCCTGAGCCAACACCCGCGGAGGACCCCGGCTGCTATTTGACAGGCTCCACCACGTCGACATACCGACCGATCGGTGGCGTTTTGAGTTCCTGACGCACGCCCGACGGCCACTCGACCACCACCCGGTCCACCGACGTCGCGTCTCCCACACCGAACATTAGACGCGGATCCGACGCCGAAAGGAACGATCCATCCGTCCGGCACCACCGCCGCCACTGTTTGCCGCCGGCGTGCACTGTCACCACCGCACCCACACCGTCCCGATTCGAACGAACCCCGCGCAAGCGCAGCCCGAGCCAGTTTCCCGTTCCTTCGGTCCGGTTGCGCAACAACACCGGGGCACCGTCGCTGTCGACAACCAAGACATCCGGACGACCGTCGTTGTCGACATCGCCTACCGCCAGGCCGCGTCCGACCAGCCGCCGGTCGGCGTCGGTGCCCGAATTGCCGGAAAGATACCGGAACGTCGGCGCGGAACCGCCGTTGTTGCGCAGGATTTCAGTGACTTGCCGGAACGAAGTTGTGGGATCGAGGCTGTCGACATTGTCGCGGATATGGCCGTTGGCGATCACCAAATCCAACCAGCCGTCGTTGTCGAGATCGGTGAATCGGCAACCAAACGCCACTTGGGGCTTGTGGGGTGTCGGCAACGCCACCCCGGCACGCGCGGAATCGTTTCGGAACACCAACTCGCCCTCGTTACGGAAGAGCTGGTTCATTTCGTTCTGGAATGTCGCGACGAACAGGTCGGGGTCCAGATCGTTGTCAAAATCCCCCCAATCGACCCCCATTCCTCCGTAAACCGCCCCCTCGGGAGTCAACGCCATTCCGGACGCCATGCCGATGTTTCCGCAGGTTCCGGTCCCGTTGTCGACCAGCAAATCGCCGGGACGCTCGTCGTTGGCGATCGCCAAAATCGGCGCAGTGCCGGGTTCACGGGTGAGGAAGGCACAGCCGAGGATGCCGCCGGACGTGGACTCCAGCCCGAGGCGATCGTCGGCGCGCACAAATCGCTTTCCTCCAACATTGCGGTGAAACACACCACGCACGGGTGTGTACCAAGTCGGCCCGCATCCCGACATGCCGGCCCCGGAGTCGCAAAGACGGCGGTCCTTCGCGGGATCGAAACGCACATAATTTCCGACAAACAAATCGAGAAAACCGTCGTTGTCAAAATCCGCGAACGATGCGGCGGTGCCCCACGGTTGGGGAGTGATTCCCCATTGCCGGGAAACATCGGCAAACCGGCCGTTGTCGTTGCGGAGCAAGCGGCCCTCCCGCCAACCGGACAGGTAAATGTCCGGATCGTGGTCGTTGTCGATATCGCCGACCGCACAACCGAGGAATCGCCCGCGCAACCTGGCGAGGCCGGAGGCTTGGGTAACGTCAACCCATTTCCCTGCTCCGTCCCCGCGGTACAGGACCGGCGGATTGTCGACCAGCAGGATGTCGAGGTGGCCGTCGTTGTCGAAATCCAGGAACGCGCACCCGTTCCCGATGCCCTGCAGGATGTCGATCGGCTTCTGCCCCGCGATGCGGAAACGATGGTCGAGACCTCCGGCCGGGGCTTCGTCGACGAGTTTCAAGGCAGGCGGACCGGAGGGAACGGTGGCTTTCTCCCGCCTGGACTGTCCGGCACGACAACCGACTGTCGCGAAAGCGAATGCCACCAGAACCACTGCCAAGCCCAGTACGATTTCCCGGTTCCGAGGACGTGTGTTCATGTTCCCACAGCCCTCAACCGGTCGAGCGGGCGTTGCCGGGTTCCCTGTTCCGACGCATCGGACGGGGCTGTGGACGGAGTGCCCCAGGCTGCGGTCAACGCCGCGGGAGTCGGGACCGGGTCGCCGAAAAACTCGCACCAACGTCGTGTCGAATCAGCCAAACGTTCCTGCAAATCCGCGACCTCCGGATCGTCGTACCGATTGTTCAACTGGTGCGGATCGTCGTCACGCCGGTACAGGCAAGCCATCGGCTCCTCCACCGTCGCGCGCTGTCCATCCACCCAAGCGAACTGCAGGAATCGTCCCTCCGCGAATGTCCCCTCGCGGTCGTACACCCCCCGCCAT
>CAZYBA010000282.1:0-4790 GCA_964646105.1 uncultured Armatimonadia bacterium | reverse complement strand
CTCCCGGTCCGGTGAATGCAAGACCCGCCCGTCGTCGCTCGCCCGCAGCACTCCACCCTGTTCCGGTAGTTCCAGCGTATGCACGCGCAGGAAGTTTCCGACACCCCCGCCGGGAAGTTCCACCGCATTTCCTTCGCACCACCCCTGGAACCGCCCTCCGATCAAACCGGGATCGTAGCCAAGCCGGTTCGTTGGAATCCAGTTTGCCGCGTCCATCCAATCCGAATCCAGTGGCGCGCTCAGGAGAAAAGGCGAAAAACAGGCCCCCCAACGCACGCCCGGAGCAACCTGTTCGAACCCACGCCATATTCGTCCACGCGCCATCAGGACCGGAGTCGGAGCACCGTGGTAACCCGCGTCCGATCTCAGCAACCCATGCCTCGTATCGCTGGGCTCGGTCCAGGTCCGTCCACCGTCACCGGAAGATCGCAAAACGATTGGACCGTTTTGCCGCGACACCCCGAGCAACCAGAGTGCATCGTTTGCGAAAAACAACGACGCCCAGTAAATGCCCTCGACGGAGGGCAAGACGTCCCAGCGACGACCTCCGTCCGACGAGCGAAACAACCGTGTCACCGCACTCCGGTTTTCGGTCGAACCCGGTCCATGCTCGTCTCCCTTGGCGATGAGCGTGCCGTCCGGCATCCGGGTGATACCGGGTGACGACAGATAGATGCGGGTAGACGCCGGAGAGTGGGACAGTACCGTACCCGGAGGCGGTGACTTCTTCATCTGCAACGGTTCTTCATTGTGTTGCGCTCCCGATCTCCGGCATCTTGGCACTTACCCGGTCCATCAGCCGTGGACCCGGTATCGCAAGGTCGGCAGCACACTTGGCCCTCGACCGAAGTCACGGTGGACGACTACCGGAGAAAAGAGTGGGCGAACGACGCGCAAAGGCACCGCTCGCCGGTTGATTTTCGACTTCGTTACCGGCGCGATGCCCCGCGCCAGACAGACTCCCCGGCGTTCACCGACCAATCGTTCCCGAAATACCCGGCCGCCAGCACACCCTCCGGCCCGATTTCCGACGCACGGGCCGAGACAACGGTCCAGTCGGGATACGCAACTCCGGAAACAAGGAAGGGAGTCCGCTCCAGCAAACGCTGCCCTCTGGCGCCGGACGATGCCATGACCCCGACATGGGCTACTTCGGAATCGCGGCGCGGGCGCAGGAACAGACACGCCAAATCGTCGCCATTTACCTGACGATCCCCGACCCGCACCGAGCCACGCCGAACCTGAATCGGCGAGTCGGACAGTAGCATTTTCCAGGCGCGGTTCGTGTCGGCATTTCCGTAGACAATCAAACTACGGTCGCGAGTACGGGTCGGACGCAAATCCCGGTCGAACACCAAGTCCACCGCCCCGTTGCCACGATACTGGAACTGCTCGGCATCGAAGCGCGCCTTGGCGAGCAATGCACTGGATTCCGCATCGGTCCCTCCCGTGCCCACCACGAACAGGAATCGGTTTTGGAACGCCAACTTGAACGGACCGCCACGGTGCGGATTCTTCTCGGCCGTGGGCGGTTGGTTGACAACGCGCCAGACGACGCCCGTGCGCGCCAGAACCAACTCGCCCTGCGCGCCAACGTCAACCGACTGACCATCCAGCTCGATACGCGCCGTGGCCACACCCTTGGGCAACAGGGCCCGGTCGATGCGCAGGCATGCCACATTCCGGGTCGTTCCCACGATGACACCATCCGCGGCCCGATGGCCCAATTCGATGCGGGACGGCAACATCGCGATTTCCTGCTGGAGAATGCCTGCCCACGCCATCCGCCACGAGAGCGCCGGATTCGTCGTCACAAACTCGACAGACGACGGACGTTCCGGGAGACGGGATTCGCGCAAGACGTCGAACAGAGGCTGCCAGTCGACACACTGGTTGCCCCACCAGTGGCCCGCCCCGGGTTGTTCGTGGTACCCGTAGCCGGGATGCGCAATGCTGTCGAGTTCCTGACGCATCCGTCGCGCCTCTGTCACCGGGACATTGTCGTCGGCGTCGCCATGGAGTACATAGACCCGCTGGTTGCGCAGGTTGCGGGCACGCAGCAACGTGTCGTGGTCGGTCGACGCGCGACGCACCAACTCATCAACCGGCGCCAGGCGTTCCCCGGACGCGCGACGCCCCCCCGCGTAAGTCGCGAAGCTGATCCAACCCGCGCTCGGAGCCACCGACGCAAAACGATCCGGGTACAGCGACCCCAGTGCCCACGTACCATGCCCCCCCATCGAATGTCCGGTCACATGGGTACGTCGCCGATCGTGCGGGTAGCGGCGTCGGGCATCCTCGAGAACCTCGAGGGCATCCAGGCGGCCCCAGTCCTCCCAGTCGAAGCCGTACGGCCGACGATTCGTCGGCCCCACCAACGTCGCCCAATCCTTCGAACCATAGGCGTCGATCTGTCCGATTCCCTCGACACTCGCCCCGTGCAGGGTCAGAACCATCGCGTTGCCCCGGGAGGGATTCAGGGCAGGACGCACCCCGTAGTACTGAACGCTGCCGTCAATGCTCGAGAAAAACGTCCGTTTATGACTATCGAAAGGCTTTCGGACACGCAACCGCACGGAAGTTCGATCAATCGGGGAACGTCGGTGGCGGAGCACGACCTCCAGATCGCGGTCCTTGCCTGCCTCGAGGTCGGGCGGAATGGGAATCGGCACCGGTACCTTCCGGATACCCAGCCCAGGAACTTCCGGAATCCTGGCCGTGCGCACCGTCTTGCCACAACGGACCTGAACCTCCAAATCGCCGGCGGGCCTTTCCCAGGGGTTGGCGACAATCAAGGCGCCCCACAAGGGCTCACGATTGCCCGCCACAAAATCGGGAAACGTGGAGTCGGCAGGACGCCAGACGGGGTTCGGTGACGCCGGCAAAAGTGCCAATCGGCAACGTCCCCGTCCCGCCGAAAGCACAATGGTGTTGAACCCCTTGCGCAGTTTGATTGGCAAGGAGAGGTACCCGTAGGCGTACGGATCGCCGGCGCGCAGTTCACCGTTCACATAGGCGATCCCGTTCGACGACGCATTCAGGAGCACGACGCCCTCGCGCTCCGCCTCGACCACGGCAAATAGATACCCTCCACGACGGAACGCAGGAGGGGAAAACCAACCGTCCGCCGCCGATTCCACAGGAACCCAATTCAAACCGGGCAGCGACGGTGGTTCAACCGAAGGTTGTTCGAGGCTACCGTTGATGATCGACGCCAGAAAAAGGTCGCGGTCGAAGGGAACCCGACCGCCCCGGGCCGCCTCGTCCAGCACAAACCCACGGGTGACAACATGCTCTGCCGTCAATGGCAGCCGCAACAGATTAGGCATGGACCATTGTAGCACCGGCACAAAACGCTACCCGCACACAGTCGACCGCGAACCCGACTCCCTCGGGCGCCTAACCCCTCGCCCGAATTGGCCTTCCACCCGGATTCTTCCCACCGCCACCATTTTGGCGGCAAGGGAGTTCCCCCTTAAACCGGCCCGGAAACCGATGATTTGCGCGGCGACCAGCGAATCCGAGACGACG
The DNA here is from genome assembly GCA_964646105.1 of uncultured Armatimonadia bacterium. GTDB lineage: Bacteria > Armatimonadota > Armatimonadia > Armatimonadales > Armatimonadaceae > CAIRTT01. Next base: position 1,259 of record CAZYBA010000282.1, on the reverse strand, counting down.
GCACCTCGATCCATTTCCAGGTCAAATGCGAAAGCCCCAGTGTTACCGCGAAACAAATCCAACCGACCGCAGGAAGATTCCCCGCCTTCTTCGCCGCCCAGGTGAGGACAACGATGTGGATCAGATAAACGCTGAAGCTAATGGTTCCCAAATAACGGAGAAAACGATTCTCGAAAAACCGCCGAACCATACCCTGACCGTGCATGGTCGCCATCAGGACCACTCCCCAAAGCAATGCCCACAATGCGTAGTGCTTGTGAAAGACATTGTGGTCCAATTGCCTGCCGCTCAGGAACCCCCACAAAGTCGGCGTGAGAATCAGGACGATCAATCCCCCCAACATCGCGCCGATGTCCAGGCCCCATCGCACAACCGTCCGCGAGGACCAGTTTCCTGCTTCCCACGCCCGGTGCAACACAGCCAACGTCGACCCTGCGAAGAAGAGAGGGAGATACTCCGGGAGGCTGTAACCAACCTCCTGCTTGTCGACCGGTGGGAAAAACCAAGAGGTCAGGCCGATTCCGATCCCCCCCGCCGCGAGGGATGGAATCAGCCGGTTTTTCAACATTACGCTGAAGACCCACGCCACCATCGGCAACAGAAAGTAATACCGGAATTCGATCAAAATGCTCCAGGTCACGCCGAATCCCTTTTGCAGGAGCAGGTGATCCGAAAATTCGCGAAGATTCAGCGCAAAGGGAATGCCCAGGCGGCCGCTCGCCGGCATCAGTTTGGCAAGCAACGCTGTCGAGAGAAGTCCCGACAGGACATACGCGAAATAGAGCGGGTAGATTCGGAAAAAACGCCGCAAGCCGTAATTGATCAGCGGGTCGCGCTGAAAACTGGAACTCCCCTTACGGACAAATGGAAGCGTGAGAAGAAACGCGCTCAGTAGGAAGAACAGGAAGACCCCGTATTTGCCGATCCCGAAAAGACTGACACCCGGTATCAGGTGCAAATCGAGTTGGGAGGTATGGCTGATGAAAACGACCAGCGCTGCCATCCCTCGCAGCCCGTCGACCGCATCAATTTGACCGGACTTGTCGGATAGTTGCCTGTTGCCCACGGTACGCCCCCTCACAGTCCGCGCGCTGCGCCGGCTGCCATAACAAGATCGGGGACACTCGGACAAAACTGGACCCGCGCGTCGGCGAATCAACCAGTGAAACTAGGGCGTAGGGGGATCGAACCCCTGGTCTCCTCCTTGAAAGGGAGGCGTCTTAACCACTCGACCAACGCCCCGAGGCATCGAAGTGTAC